>JBBRVT010000085.1:0-12056 GCA_038246615.1 Burkholderiales bacterium | reverse complement strand
GTTCCCCGAGACCTTCGAGCCCTTCATGCTGGGCAACCCGGCGGAGCGCGAGGTGTTAATGCGCAACCAAGCCGACCTGCTGGACGCCCCCTACTGGCAAGGCCACAAAGAGCGCAACAAGGCCGGCCATGTGTACGACGTGTTTCCCTACGACCAGCACAAGCGCTTTGCCCACACCCGTGCCACATCGGCCACGATGTAGCCTGCACGGCTTGCCGCCTTTGTTCGCCCCACCTCTTTCCAACGGAGCCCGCCATGGCTGAATCCATCGTCATCGTCTCTGCTGCCCGCACGCCCATCGGTGGCCTGCTGGGTGATTTCTCGGCGCTCGCCGCCTGGGAGCTGGGCGCCACCGCCATCCAGGCGGCAGTGCAGCGTGCCGGTGTGCCCGGCGACGCGGTCGACGAGGTGCTGATGGGCAATTGCCTGATGGCTGGGCAAGGCCAGGCCCCGGCGCGCCAGGCGGCGCGGCGCGCCGGCCTGCCCGATTCGGCTGGTGCCGTCACCCTCAGCAAGATGTGCGGCAGCGGCATGCGGGCCATGATGTTCGGCCATGACATGCTGGCGGCCGGCAGCGCCAGCGTGGTGGTGGCCGGAGGCATGGAGAGCATGACCAATGCGCCGCACCTGGTGTTCGCCCGCAAGGGCGTGAAGTACGGTGCCACACAGATGTTCGACCACATGGCCATCGACGGCCTGGAAGACGCGTATGAACGTCTCCCCAGCGGCGCAGGCAAGGCCATGGGCGTGTTCGCCGAGCAGTGCGTGGACAAGTACCAGTTCAGCCGCGAGGCGCAAGACCAGTACGCCATCACCTCCACCATGCGCGCCCGCACCGCCAACGAAGACGGCAGCTTCGACTGGGAGATCGCGCCGGTCAGCCTGCCCGGCAAGGGTGAGCCGCTGGTGATCCGGCACGACGAACAGCCGCGCAAGGCCAAGCTCGACAAGATCCCCGGTCTGAAGCCCGCGTTCAAGAAGGACGGCACCATCACTGCGGCCAACGCCAGCAGCATCAGTGACGGCGCCGCCGCGCTGCTGCTGATGCGTGAATCCACCGCACGGCAGCTGGGCGTCACGCCGCTGGCACGCATCGTCGGCCACAGCGTGCATGCGCAAGAGCCGCAGTGGTTTGCCACCGCGCCCGCCGGCGCCATCGAGAAGGTGCTGAAGAAGGCCGGCTGGGACGCCAAGAGCGTCGATCTGTGGGAGGTCAACGAGGCCTTCGCCGCTGTCACCATGGCCGCGATGCACGACTTCGGCCTGCCGCATGACATCGTCAACCTGCATGGCGGCGCCTGCGCACTGGGCCACCCCATCGGCGCCAGCGGTGCGCGCATCGTCGTCACCTTGCTGGGCGCGCTGCGCAAGCAGGGCGGCAAGCGCGGCGTGGCCGCGCTGTGCATCGGCGGTGGCGAGGCCACCGCACTGGCCGTCGAGTTGCTGTGAACGACGTGCCAGCCGGCCTGCCATTGCTGCCGCTGGTGCAGCAGGGTGATGCCTGCAGCCGCAGCGTGCGCTTCAGCCGCGAGGACATCGCCACCTTTGCCTGCATCAGCGGCGACAGCAACCCGTTGCACCATGACCAGCAGGCTGCGCAGCGCGCCCGCCACGGCGAGATCATCGCCAGTGGCGAGCACACCACCGCCCTGCTGATCGGCCTGGCCTCGGCACATTTCTCCCTTGCCGACGCCAGTGGCCCGCGTGAAGTGCTGTGCCTGAACTTCAATTTCGCGTTCAAGGCGCCGGTGTTCGCCGAGCAGACCATCGAGCTGAGCTGGAAGGTGGCCTCGGTCGAGCCGAACACCCGGCTGGGCGGCCTGCTGGTGCAGCTGGACGGCAAGGCTGCGGTGCGCTACGCCACGCCGGCGGTGGTGGGCCGTGGCACGCTGCTGATCAAGACCGCAAGAGCCTGAAAGGCACAAGCCCATGGATGTCCTGGTGTTGGGTGCCTCGCGCGGCATCGGCTTCGAACTGGTGCGGCAAGGCCTGGCCGCCGGCGACCGCGTGGTGGCCACCGCGCGCGACGACGCCGGCCTGGCCCGGCTGGCGGCGCTGGGCGCCAAACCGCTGCGGCTGGACGTGGCCACGGCCGCCGGCTGCGCGGGCCTGGCCTGGCAGATCGACGGCGAGTCGTTCCACCAGGTGTGGCTGGTGGCCGGCGTCTACGGCCCGCGCAGCAGCGCGCTGCAGACGCCCACCCAGGATGAATTCGACAGCGTGATGCACACCAACGTGCTGGCCGCCATGCGCCTGCTGCCGCAGCTGTTGGACACGCTGGCGCCGGGCGGCAAGGTGGCGCTGCTGTCGTCCGTCATGGGATCGATCGGCCAGCGCAGCAACGGCGGCGGCTGGCTGTACCGGGCCTCCAAGGCGGCGCTCAATTCGGTGATGAAGGACGCGTCCTTCGCGCTGGCCGGCCGTGCCACCGTGGTCAGCCTGCACCCCGGCTGGGTGCAGACCGACATGGGCGGCGCCGATGCCGCGCTGGGCGTGGCGCAGAGCGTGGCCGACCTGCGCGCCACCGTGGCCGCACTCACGCCCGCCGACAACGGCCGCTTCCTCAACCACGACGGCCAGCCGCTGCCCTGGTGAGCCCGGCCCCAGACAAGAACCCGGAGACACCCCCATGCTGCTCAGTGACGACCACCGTGCCGTGCAGGAGGCCGTGCGCCAGTATGTGCAGGCCGAAATCGCCCCCCACGCAGCGGCCTGGGACAAGAGCCACCAGTTTCCAGCTGCGCAGCTCAAGGGCCTGGCCGACCTGGGCTGCTACGGCGTGGCCGTGCCGACCGAGTTCGACGGCGCCGGGCTCGATTACCTGGCCCTGGCCATCATCCTGGAGGAGATCGCCGCCGGCGACGGTGCCACCAGCACCGTGGTCAGCGTCAACAACTGCCCGGTGTGCTCCATCCTGATGGCCTTCGGCAATGCCGACCAGAAAGAGCGCTTCCTCAAGCCGCTGGCGCGCGGCGACATGCTGGGTGCCTTCTGCCTGACCGAGCCGCATGTGGGCAGCGAGGCCGGCGGGCTGAAGACCGTCGCGGTGCTGGACAAGAGCGGGGACGGTGACAGCTATGTCATCAGCGGCGTCAAGCAGTTCATCACCAGCGGCAAGAACGGCGACCTGGCCATCGTGATGGCGGTGACCGACAAGGCCGCCGGCAAGAAGGGCATCAGCGCCTTCCTGGTGCCGACCAGCACGCCCGGCTACACGGTGGCGCGGGTGGAAGACAAGATGGGCCAGCACGCCAGCGACACCGCGCAGATCGTCTTCGACAACTGCCGTGTGCCGGCGGCCAACCGGCTGGGCGAAGAAGGCCAGGGGCTGAAGATCGCGCTGTCGGGGCTGGAAGGTGGGCGCATCGGCATCGCCAGCCAGGCGCTGGGCATGGCGCGTGCGGCGTTCGACTACGCGCTGGCCTACAGCAAGGACCGCGTCGCCTTCGGTGTGCCCATCTTCGAGCACCAGGCGGTGCAGTTCAAGCTGGCCGACATGGCCACGAAGATCGAGGCCACGCGCCAGCTGATCTGGCATGCCGCCACGCTGAAGGACGCCGGCCTGCCCTGCCTGAAAGAAGCTGCCATGGCCAAGCTGATGGCCAGCGAGATGGCCGAGGCGGTGTGCTCCGGCGCCATCCAGGTGCTGGGCGGCTACGGTTACCTGAGCGACTTCCCGGTCGAGCGCATCTACCGCGATGTGCGGGTGTGCCAGATCTACGAGGGCACGTCGGAAGTGCAGAAGATCCTGATCGGGCGCGCGCTGGCCTGATGCCCACCGCAGAGGAGCCCGCCGTGAACGACGCCACGCCCGCTGCCACGCCAACTGCCACGCCAACTGCCACGCCCGCCGACGTCACCCTCCGTGTCCTGGGCCCCGATGAGGCCGCCAGCCACGCCGCCGAGCTGGCCGAGGTGCTGATCGACTGCGTGCATGGCGGCGCGTCGGTCAGCTTCATGGCGCCGCTGCCCCAGCCCAAAGCGCTGGCCTTCTGGCAGCGCGTGGCCGAGGGCGTGGCGCGTGGCGAGCGTGTGTTGCTGGTGGCCGAAGACGGCACTGGCCAGGTCATCGGCACGGTCCAGTTGGTGCTCGACCAGCCCGACAACCAGCCCCACCGCGCCGACATCGCCAAGATGCTGGTGCACCGCCGCGCCCGCCGCCAGGGCATTGCCCGGCGCCTGCTGGCTGCAGCCGAAGACGCGGCACGCGCGGCAGGCAAGACGGTGCTGGTGCTCGACACCGTCACGGGCGGCGACGCCGAGCGGCTGTATGCCCGCTGCGGCTGGCAGCGTGTGGGCATCATCCCCAACTACGCGCTGATGCCCGACGGCGCGCTGTGCAGCACCACCTACTTCCACAAGCAGCTGTAGTTCAGTCCCGGGGCAGGTACAGGTTGTCGGAATAGGTGGCCAGCCACTGCGGCCGGAAGGCCACGAAGATGGCCGTCAGCATGCCGGTGATGAAGGCCTCGCCCGAGGCGGTGAGAAAGCGCGCCAGCACCAGGTCGCCACTGTCGGTGCCGACGGGCGCGTCCACCAGCGCCAGTGCCAGCAGCCCGGCCGTGGCCACTGCGATCCAGGTGCTGAAGAAGCCCCGGCCCATGATGTAGATGAACAGGTGGCGCGGCAGCCAGCGCCGCAGGCCGGCGCCCAGGCCCAGCGCCAGCGTGGCCGGCACCAGGCCCAGCCACACCAGGCGGTGCAGGGCCTCGGGCCAGGCCATGCCGCCGAGCAGCACCATCACCCCGGCCACCGGCAGCAGGGCCAGCACCGTCAGCGGCCAGCCGGCCAGCAGCAGCAGCAGGCAGGCGCCCGACAGCGGCTGGATGATGGACGTTGCCGCCAGCTTGTCGGTGCCCCAGCACAGCGGCAGCACCGCCCAGCAGGCCAGCCAGGGCCAGGGCGGACCGTGGGGCATGGTGGTGCGCCAGGGCCGCAGCGCCAGCGCCACCAGCACGGCCAGCAAGGTGAGCAGGGCGTTGAAGAGCATCCTGGCCGATTCTGGGGGCAGGCTGGCGCCGGCGCCGAACTTCTCTGCCTTGCGGTCTGCCGGTGCCAGCCGGCGAGAATGCGCCGATGCAAGCCACCCCAGGCCCAGCCGCCGCCACCATCACCTGGCCCGGGGATGACGACCAGGCGCAGCACGCGCCCTGGCGCTCGCTGGCCGGCCACCCGCCGCCGGCCAAGGTGCAGCTGGCCGACGACCGCCTGGCCGCCGACGCCGCCTACCGCCTGCTGGACGCCGGCACCGCGCTGCTGTGGTGTGGCGATTACCAGAACGCCCGCCATCTGCTGCAGGCCCTGGGCCGGCGGCTGGACAAGCGGCTGGAAAAACATCAGGACAAACGTCAGGACAAACGTCAGGACATGCGCCAGGCCCCCGCCGCCCGGGCAGCTGCCGGCCTGGGCGAGGCCTTCCAGGTGCAGCGCCAGGCGCAGGCGCTGCGTGCCCGCCTGCTGGGCGGGCTGCTGCTGCCCTTCGACGCCGACCACGGCGTGCCGCTGCGCCGCGCGCCCGACCTGCGCGCCGCCGGCCTGCAGGCCCATGGCCCGGTGGCCAGCCACTACGTGCAGTCGCTGCGTGAACTGCTGGGCCTGGTGGGCGCCTTCGAGTGGCGCCGCAAGGGCGTGCAGGTGCCGGCGCTGGGTGCGCGCATCCACCCGCACCACGGCGTGTTCGCGCCGGTGCGGGGCGAGTATGTCGATCTGGTGGCGCAGGCGCCGCTGCCGGCCGCAGCCCTGGGCCATGGCGCTGCCGACATCGGCACCGGCACGGGGGTGCTGGCGGCGGTGCTGGCGCGGCGCGGGCTCCGCGTGCAGGCCACCGACCTGTCGCCCGCCGCGCTGGCCTGTGCGGCCGACAACGCCGGCCGCCTGGGCCTGCAGCGGCAGATCACGCTGGCCCGGGCCGACTTGTTCCCGCCCGGCCGCTTCGGCGTGGTCGTCTGCAACCCGCCCTGGGTGCCGGCGCCGGCCGGCGCGCCGCTGGAGGCCGCCGTCTACGACCCCGACAGCCGCATGCTGCGCGGTTTTCTCGCCGGCCTGACCGCGCACCTGGCACCGGGCGGCGAAGGCTGGCTGGTGCTGTCCGACCTGGCCGAGCACCTGGGCCTGCGCCCGCGTTCCACGCTGCTGGGCTGGATCGCCGATGCCGGCCTGCAGGTGCTGGGCCGGCTGGACACCCGCCCGCGCCACCAGCGCCCGCTCGATACGACCGACCCGCTGCACGCGGCGCGGTCGGCCGAGACCACCTCGCTCTGGCGCCTGGGCGCCATCGATGGACAGGACCATGGACCGACCGATGGACAGACCGATGGACAGACCAAGGCTGCACCCCCAACCCCTGACTGACGCGGCTTTCGCGCCTTACGGCCGGGTGCTGCAGGTGCCGGCCGATGGCGCCGGTGCCCGGCCGATCAACGCCGGTACCAGCCAGCGCCATGAACTGCTGGCCGATGCCCGGCTGACAGCCGAGGGCGGCCGGCCTGTCATCAGCATCAGCCGCGCCCAGGCGCGCAGCCTGCCGATGGCGCTGTGCGAGATGGAGCGGCATGCGCTGGGCAGCCAGAGCTTCATCCCGCTGGGGGCGGCGCGGCGGCTGGTGCTGGTGGTGGCGCCGCCAGGGCCGGCACCGCGCGGGCTGGCCGACCTGGCGGCCTTCGTCAGCGACGGCGCGCAGGGTGTGTGGCTGGCCCCGGGCACCTGGCACCACCCGCTGCTGGCCCTGGACGCCGGCGACTTTCTGGTGGTCGAGCGGCGCAGCAGCGTCGACGACTGCGACCTGGCGCCGCTGCAGCCACCGGTGTGGCTGGCCGCGCCGGGCTGAAACGCCAGCGCCGGCGCAGCCACGGCCGCCGGTGGCGCCTGACCGCGCCTGACCGCGCCCGATGCGCCCGCTGCGCCGCCGCGTTACACCGTTCGCCGCAGCGCCTCGAAGAACAGTGTGCTCTGCAGCCGCTCGCCCTGGATCTGGCCGGCCACGCGGGCGGCCAGGGCAGCGTCCACCGGCGCCAGCGGCCGGCCGGTGCTCTGCGCCAGCACCTGGGCCTGGCAGGCGCGCTCCAGGTAGTACAGGTCATCGAAGGCATGCGCCAGTTGCGGCCCGCACACCACCACGCCGTGGTTGGCCAGGAACACCACGTCGGCATCGGCCATGGCCGTGGCGATGCGCTCGCCTTCGGCCGCGTCCAGCGCCAGCCCGTTGTAGTGCGCGTCCACCGCCACGCGGCCGTGGAAGCGCATGGCGGTCTGCGACAGCGCCGGGTCCAGCGCGCGGTCGGCCGTCAGCGTCAGCGCGGTGGCGTGGGGCATGTGGGTGTGCAGCACGCAGGGCTGGCGGGCGATGCGGTGGATGGCGGCGTGGATGAACATCGCCGTCGATTCCACCGGGTGCCGGCCGGCCAGCACGGTGCCGGCCGTGTCCACCAGCACGATGTCGTCGGCCTGCACCTCGCACCACAGCAGGCCCTGCGGGTTCAGCAGAAAGCGGCCCGAGCCGTCGGACAGCTCCACGCTGAAGTGGTTGCACACCCCCTCGGCCAGGCCGTGGTGGTGGGCGGCGCGCAGCGCCAGGGCCAGGTCGGCGCGCAGTGCGGCCAGCAAGGGGCTGTGGAAGTCTTGGTCGTGGTTCATCGTGCGGTTCATTGTGCGGTTCATCGTGTGGCCTCGCGGCGCTGCCCGCGCAGCATGTAGAGGTACAGGCTTTCCACCTTCTCGCGCGCCCAGGGCGTCTTGCGCAGGAACTTCAGGCTGGAGGCCACGCTGGGCTCGTGGCTGAAGCAGCGCAGCGCGATGCGCTCGGCCAGGCCGGCCCAGCCGTAGTGCGCCGCCAGCGCGGTGACGATGGCTTCCAGCGTCAGGCCGTGCAACGGGTTGCGGGGCTGGGGTGGCGTGCCGGGCGCCGTGTCGGGCGCTGTGTCGGGCGCTGTGTTCGGGGCGGCGTCCGGGCTTGGGTGGGATGGAACATCGTGCATCTGCCGATTCTGGCAGCGCCGCAGGCCGGCCATACTGGGCGCAACCCATCCACCGTTGGAGCCGCGCATGCGCAAGTCCGTCACCACCATGGTCGAGGAAGCCCTCGCCGAGATCACCACCCACAGCCTGGACGACGCCCGCGCCCTGCACGGCCAGCCCGGCGTGCTGTTCGTCGACCTGCGCGACCCGCGTGAGCTGGAACGCGAGGGCGTGATCCCCGGCGCATTCCATGCCCCGCGCGGCATGCTCGAATTCTGGGTCGACCCCGAGTCGCCGTACCACAAGCCCGCGCTGTACAGCCAAGACACGCACTATGTGCTGTTCTGCGGCGGCGGCTGGCGCTCGGCGCTGGCGGCCAAGGTGATGCAGGAGCTCGGCGTGCCCAAGGTGGCGCACATGCACGGCGGCTTCACGGCCTGGAAGGAGGCCGGCGCGCCAGTGGCCGCGCAAGTGCCGAAACAAGCACAGCAGCCTGCCAAAGCTGCTGCGCCGCCGGCTTCTGCCTGATCAACCGCCCGCCCGCCCGGCGGGCGCTGTGGGGATCAGCCCGCGAACTTGGCGACCGCCGCCTTCAGCCGCTCGCCGAAGGCCTTGGCGGTGGCGATGTCGCCGGGCACCATCTCGTCGGTTGAAGCGTCCGACGGCGTGCTGGTCATCAGGCCGGCCGACGAGGCCACATAGTTGATCGAGTCGCGCGTGGCCGCCTTGCTGTTGCTGGGCATCATGCCGGTGCCCACCCACAGGCCGCCGTGCTGCATGGCCAGGGTCATGAAGTCGTGCAGGGTGCTGTGCTTGTCACCGGTCATCGACGCGCTGTTGGTGAAGCCGGCGAACAGCTTGTCCTTCCACTGCAGGGTGAACCAGGCCTTGCTGCTGGCGTCGGCGAATTTCTTGAACTGCCAGCTGGCCTTGCCCATGTAGGTGGGCGATCCGAAGGCGATCCGAAGGTGATCAGCTTGGCAGCGGCCAGGGCTTCCCAGCCGCCTGCGGGCAGGTTGCCTTCGGCGTCGATGGCCAGCAACTGGCCGCCGCTGGTGGCCGCCACGGCGTCGGCGATCTTGGCGGTGTGGCCGTAGCCGCTGTGGTGGACGATGGCGATGCCGCTCATGCTGTGTCGTGTGGTGGATGCCCCGTTCGAATACCTCGTTTGAAGCCGGGGAATCACCAGATTTTCTGGAGCGCAGGTCGGGCGGCTGTGCGGCTTGATGCAACCGTTCTAAGAATTTGACGGGTTCAGCCGCTGCAGCACCAGGTCGGCGATCGCCAGGCTGGCCGTGAGCCCGGGGGATTCGACGCCGAACAGGTTCACCAGCCCCGGCATGCCGTGCCGCGCCGGCCCGTCGATGCGGAAGTCGGCCGCCGGCTCGCCCGGGCCGCTGATCTTCGGCCGCAGCCCGGCGTAACCCGGCTGCAACACGCCGTCGGGCAGGCCTGGCCAGTAACGCCGCACCTCGGCATAGAAGTGGTCGGCGCCGGCCGGGTCGACGCTGTAGTCGATGGAGTCCACCCACTCGAAGCTGGGGCCGAAGCGGGCCTGGCCGCCCAGGTCGAGCGTGAGGTGCACGCCCAGGTGGCTGCTCTGGCCCGGTGCGGGGTACACCAATCGGCCAAACGGTGCCCGCCCGGGCAGGGTGAAGTAGCAGCCCTTGGCGAGGTGGTCACGCGGGATGTGTGCCGCGTCCAGCCCGGCCAGGCGGCGTGCCAGCGCGGGCGCCTGCAGGCTGGCGCTGTTGACGACGCTGCGGGCGCGCAGCTGCATCGGTTCGTCGCCGCCGACGTCCAGTTCGATGCCCTGCGGCGTGCAGCGCCCGGCCAGTACCGGCGCGTACAGCGCCAGCATGGCGCCGGCTGCCTCGGCGTCACCCAGCAGGGCCAGCATCAGGCCGTGGCTGTCGACGATGCCGCTGGACGGGCTCAGCAGCGCGCCCACGCAGTACAGCGCCGGCTCCAGCGCCTGCGCCTCGGCGGCGCTCAGGCGCTGCAGGTCGGCCACGCCGTTGGCGTGGGCCGTGGCCAGCAGGCGGTCGAGCGCCGGCAGCTCGGCCTGGCTGGTGGCCACGATCAGCTTGCCGCAGCGCTGGTGCGCCACGCCGTGGCTGGCGCAGTAGGCATACAGCGCCTGCTTGCCGGCCACGCACAGCTGTGCCCGCAGCGAGCCGGTGGGGTAGTAGATGCCGGCGTGGATGACCTCGCTGTTGCGGCTGCTGACGCCGGTGCCGAAGGTGTTCTCGGCCTCCAGGACGATGACCTCGCGGCCGGCCTGCGCCAGCGCGCGCGCCACCGCCAGGCCCACCACGCCCGCGCCGATGACCACCGCGTCGACGTCTTCCATACAGATCAGATGCCGCTGCCGACCAGCGCGGCCAAGGCCTCGCCCATCTGGGTGGTGCTGGCGCTGCCGCCCAGGTCGGGCGTGCGCGGGCCGTCCTTCAGCACCGCCTCGATGGCCCGCAGCATCGCGTCGTGGGCGTCGCGGTGGCCCAGGAAGTCGAGCATCATCGCCGCGCTCCAGACCATGGCCACCGGGTTGGCGATGTTCTGGCCGCAGATGTCGGGCGCGCTGCCGTGCACCGGCTCGAACAGGCTGGGAAAGTGGCGCTCGGGGTTCAGGTTGGCGCTGGGCGCGATGCCGATGGTGCCGGTGCAGGCCGGGCCCAGGTCGCTGAGGATGTCGCCGAACAGGTTGGTGGCGGCCACCACGTCGAAGCGCTGCGGCTGCAGCACGAAGCGCGCGGCCAGGATGTCGATGTGCTGCTTGTCCCAGCTGATGTCGGGGTGGCGGGCAGCGGCTTCGGCGGCGCGCTCGTCCCACCATGGCATGGAAATCGCGATGCCGTTGCTCTTGGTGGCCACCGTCACATGCTTGCGCGCGCGGCTGCGCGCCAGATTGAAGGCGTAGTTCAGCAGCCGCTCGCTGCCGTGGCGGGTGAACACGCTTTCCTGCAGCACGAATTCACGCGCGGTGCCGCCGAACATCACGCCGCCCACGCTGCTGTACTCGCCCTCGGTGTTCTCGCGCACGATCAGCATGTCGATCTCGCCGGCCTTGCGGCCGGCCAGGGGGCAGGGCACGCCTTCGAACAGCCGTGCCGGGCGCAGGTTGATGTATTGGTCGAATTCACGCCGGAACTTCAGCAGGCTGCCCCACAGCGAGATGTGGTCGGGCACCGTGGCCGGCCAGCCCACCGCGCCGAAGAGGATGGCGTGCATGCCGCCGACCTGCGCCTTCCAGTCGTCGGGCATCATCTGGCCGGTCTGCCGGTACCAGTCGCAGCTGGCCCAGTCGATCGGCGTGATGTCCAGCGCGATGCCGAAGCGCCGGGTGGCCGCAGCCAGCACGCGCAGGCCTTCAGGCATCACTTCGCGGCCGATGCCGTCGCCAGGGATGGCGGCAATGCGGTAGGGTGTGGTCATCGGGGTCTCCAAAACGGGGCGACCGGCATGCTAGTGCATCACCATCGGCCGGCCAGCGCAGTGGGTCCGCATCAGCACCGCTCCCGTCGGATCGCGCGCCCGGCGGGGCAGGGCTTCTGCCGGCTGGCAGGGCCTGCTGCCTGTGGCAGACTGCTCCAATCATCACACCATTGAGACGCCGCCATGCCCGCCACCACGCCACACAACCGCATCGCCCTGGTCACCGGCGCGGGCTCGGGCATCGGCCAGGGCTGCGCCACTGCGCTGGTGGCCGACGGCTGGCGGGTGGTCTACACCGGCCGCCGGCTGGAGGCACTGCAGGCGGCCATCGCCCGCGCTGGTGATCCGTTCGGCGACATCGCCGAGCGCGCGCTGGCCGTGCCTTGCGACGTGGGCGACGAAGCTGCGGTGGACGCGCTGTTCGCCACCATCGGGCAGCGCTTCGGCCGGCTGGACCTGCTGTTCAACAACGCCGGCGTCTCGCTGCCGGTGCAGACGCCCGACGAGATCGACGCCGCCACCTGGCGGCGAGCGGTCGACACCAACCTCAACGGCGCATTCTTCTGCCTGGCGGGCGCATTCAATATCCTGCGCCACCCGGCGCCGATGGGCGGGCGCATCAAAAACAACGGCTCGATCTCGGCGCATGCGCCGCGGCCGGGCAGCAT
>JBBRVT010000084.1:0-12077 GCA_038246615.1 Burkholderiales bacterium | reverse complement strand
GGCGGGTGGACCTCGGCGCGATGGTGACGCACCGCTTCAAGCTCGACGACATCGAGGCAGCCTATGACCTGTTCAGCCACCAGCGCGATGGTGTGCTCAAGGTGGCGCTGACCCCGTGACCGGCCGCATGACCAGAAGCATGACCGGCCGCATGACCAGCCGCATGACAGGCACCATGGCCAGCACGGGAGATCTCGCGGTCAGGCCGGGCGGCAGGCGGGTGCTCAGGCTGTCTGCAGCATCGCGTCGGGGTGCAGAAAGGCGTCGGCGCCGCGCCGGCGCACCAGCAGCCGCAGGTCGCTGCCGATGCGCTGGCAGTCGTTGAAGTCGAAGGCCAGGGCCTGGTCCAGCGCCGCCAGTTCGGGCAGTGCGGCCATGCCCCGGCCCGGACCCAGCAACTTGGGTGCGGTGTAGACCAGCAGTTCATCGACCAGGTCGGCGCAGAGCAGCGCTGCATTCAGCACCGCGCCGGCCTCCACATGCAGTTCGCTCACGCCGTCGACGGCCAGACGCTGCAGCAGCGCGGCCAGGTCGACGCGACCATCGGCACCGGGCAGCAGCAGCACTTCGGCGCCGGCGGCCCGCAGCGCGGCCATGTGCGCGGGCTGCTGCTGCGCCCCCACCACCAGCACGCGCCCGGGCGCCTGCAGCAGCCGGGCCGCAGGGGGCGTGGCAAAGGCGGAATCCAGCACCACCCGCAGTGGCTGCATCCGGGTGGGCACCAGGCGCACATCGAGCTGCGGGTCATCGGCCAACAGGGTGCCGATGCCGGTGAGCACGGCGCCGGCGCGGCGCCGCCAGGCATGGCCGTCACGCCGGGCGGCCTCACCGGTGATCCACTGGCTGCGCCCGTCGGGCAGGGCCGTGCGGCCGTCCAGCGACATGGCGACCTTCAGGCGCAGCCAGGGCCGACCGCGCTGCACCCGCGACAGGAAACCGATGTTGAGCTCCTGCGCCGCCTGGCGCGCCGCGCCGGCATCGGCCAGATCAACCGTGACACCTGCTGCGCGCAGCCGCTGGATGCCGCGCCCTGCCACCTGGGTGTAGGGGTCGCCCAGGGCCACCACCACCCGTGACAGGCCGGCGGCGACCAGCGCGTCGGCGCAAGGTGGGGTGCGGCCGTGGTGGGCGCAGGGCTCCAGGCTGACCCAGGCCGTGCCGCCGGCCAGCGACAGGCCGTTGGCCGCAGCGGCACGCAGAGCCATCACTTCGGCATGCGGCCCGCCTGCCTGCTGGGTAAAGCCTTCACCGGCCAGTTGCCCGCCGGCGGTGTGCAGCACGCAGCCGACGCGCGGGTTGGGGTCGGACAGGCCGATGGACTGCTCGGCCAGGGCCACTGCCCGCAGCAGCAGGGCCTGGTCGGTGTCTGATAGCGGCATCTCAGGGCGCCGGCTGGTGCTGGCGGGTGTTGATGAACACCCGGTTCTGGTTGTCGGTGAAGCCCTGTGCGAGTGAGTCGGTCGGGTTGTCGACGTTTTCCGTCGGGCACAGATGCTGGCCGGAGATGATCAGGAAGTTCTGGTTGATCAGGTTGGTCTTGACGCGGTTTCCGCCGTAGCACTGCGGATCCTTCTCGGCCGATCTGGGCGGACTTTCCCGACAGTACATGAGTGGGTGGTTCGCATTGAACGTGAACTGCGCGTTGCGGTCATCGGCGGACGGCACATCGGCGGTGAAGCGGCAGTTCTTGAAGCTCGAGGCCAGGGGGCCGAACGGCAGCGGAGTGCCGCCGGCATCCACCGGCACCGGGTTGAGCTGCCCGCCCCAGCCGGTGGTGGTGGAGGTACTCACCGCGCAGTAGTACAGCACCCGGGTGCTCTGCAGCAACGAGTAGCAACTGGTGGCCACGCTGTTGCCCACGGGATCGACCAGCGCCATGGCATTCGGGCCGGCCGCCAGCGCATACACGGGGCCCTGCGGCTGCTCGGCGTCCTCGGCGTTGGGCTGGGTGTCAGTGATGTGGAACTGCACCGTGCCCGACACCAGCGTGGCCAGCGGACAGGTGGTGTAGTCGACGACAACGGCGGCGCAAACCCGCAGCACGCCCGTGAGGTTGTTGAAGTACCAGCCCACGCCGCTGCTGGCGCCAGGCGGCTGGAAGCGGCTGAAGCCATCGCCCAGGTCGGTGGCGCCCTCCGGGATGCTGCCATGCCGCCCCCGGTTGCGGCTGGTGGCCGATTCCCGGTACGGCACCGCCAGCATGGCGCCGAGGATCGGCACCGTACCGTTGATCACGCTGTCCAGCGTCACCGTCTGCTGCTGGTTGGTGCGGTCGGTCCACTGCACTTGCACCGTCACCACCTTCTGCGCGCTGCCCGCCAGGTCGGTGATGTCGCGCACCACCCGGTAGGTGGTGTTGCCGATGCCGCCGGGCGGCTGGTAGCTCTCGACCACGCGATCGACGATCTCGTCATAGGACACGCCGGCCTGGCCGGGCACCACGCCCATCGAGGTGAAGGACCGCAGCCGCTCGATCTCCTCGCTGGCGATGCGGGTGGCCTCGGTGCGCTGCTTGGCCAGGTCGCTGTTCAGGCGCATCGTGCTCTGCACGCCCACGAGGGCCAGCATGCCGATGGACATGATGGCCAGCGCCACCAGCGCCTCGACCAGCGAGACGCCAAGGCGGCGGGCGGGGCGTTGCAGCAGGGTGGGCATCATCAGAACAGGTTCCAGCCGCCCGGCACCCGCACGAACGAGCCGTAGCGCAGGCGAATCGTGTCGAGCGCGGCCTTGTCGTAGCGCACCGTGGCCACGCCGGTGGCGTTGAAGGTGGTGGCCGCCACCATGGCGCCGTCCCAGCTGGCAGTGGCCGCAGACCAGCTGATCTGGTCGGCTTGGACGAAGCCGGTCACGTTGGCATTGCCCGAGACGGTGAGGTTGCCATTGACGATCAGCATCATCGGGTCGGCCGCCGTGCCCAGTGCGCCAGCGGTATCGATGTCGACATCGCCATCGGCCCAGATCGGGTTGCGCGGGTTCAGCAGCAGCGCGTTGGCCAGGTCGGTGCGGGTGCAGCCGGCAGTGCAATCAAGGCGCACCACCGCCGGCTGGCGCTGGTAGGTGGCGCGGTCCAGCACGAACTGCGCCCGGAACCAGGGGTCTGCACCCTGGGCCGACAGCGCGGCCATCGTGGCGTCGCTGTCGATGCGGCCATCGGCACCGGAACCGGCAGGGCCGGCAAAGCGGCTGGCGGCCGAGGCGGTGATCGACACGCCGGCGTGCGCGCTGATGCCGGAGGCGAAATCGCCGTTGCTGATCTGCAGCTGGCCGGGCGCGTCAGCGGTGATGGTGGTGCCTGCCGTCAGCGCGGCCAGGGGGGCCACTGGCAGCGCCCGCACCAGGCCTACCGTGGCGATCACTGCCGTGGTGCCGTCCACTGCGGGCACATTGTCGTTCTGGGCGAAGCAGGCTGTGTCGCCGGCTCCGGGGTTGGAGCAGCCGCGCGAGATGAACTGCACAGCGCCGCCGCGCAGCACATTGCCGCCATGGAACAAGGCAAAACTGATGCGAAACGCACTGCCGATGCCGTCAGCCGGCGCGCCAATGGCGACCGGCACTTCGCCGACAGCCGGGCAGATGCAGCGCGGCGCGCCATTGACGATGATGCAGGCCGGGAAGACCTGGTTGGCTGGCGCCTGTCGCCAGGGAAGGTCGAAGGCCCCCTCACCGTTGGCGTCGTTGGCCGAAGGCGCGAGGTAGCGGCTGCGGAAATCGGTCAGTCCAGCAGCGGCGCCAGCGCCAGGCACGGTGCAGTTGCCAGCGGTGCGGCCGCCATTGAGCATCGCCAGCGTCCATTCGACGCCGGCATCGGCGGCTTCCAGCGCGCGTGTGGCCCGGTAGCTGTTGGCCGAGATGCGCTGCTCGAACACCAGGTTGCGGTTGGTGTAGGCCGCCACCAGTGCCATCACGAAGAACAGCACCATCACCACCGTGAGGGCCGCCACACCGCGCGCCGGCGCATTGCGCCGCTGCTGCATGGACGCCGTCACGGGCACTGCTCCACCGCCACGCTGTTGCGCAGGCGCACGTTCTCGCGCAGGCTGCGCTGCACTGCAGCGTCATGCACCGCGCGTGCCACGATGGTGAAGGTCAGATCGCGTGAACGCACCGTCACCTGCCCGCCGCATTGAGGGCCGCCTCCCTGCGCCTGGCAGCCGGCGGCTGCGCAGGGCAATGGCAGCGCCCGGGTGTCCAGCGTCATGCTGAATTGGGTGACACGCAACACTGCGGGGTCGGTCAGCGCCTGCCAGTTGTTGTTGCCCACCATGTACTCGATGGTGCCGGCGGCTTCGTTCCAGCGAAAGCCCACCCGTTCTCGCGTGCGGCCAGCCACGGCGTCGATCAGGCCGTCATCGCTGTTGAAGTCGGCGCCGCCTTCGGCGTCGGTCGATCGGTCGTAGACCAGTGTGCCGGTGCCGTCGGGTGCAGGCGCGTCGGCCGGCGCCAGCGTGTTGTACGGGTTCGGGCCCGGGCAGTTGGTCAGGTCCTGCACGGCGGGCCATATGTTGCAGTACGCGCGGCCCCAATAACCGGCTCGGCGCACGTCGCGCGAGATCATGTCGGCGGCAGTGCGCAGGTCCTGCTGCACCTGGGCCTCCAGCAGCAGGCGGCGGTTGTTGTCCAGCTGGGTGGTCAGCACCAGTGTGGCGCCGGCCAGGATGAACAGCGAGATGGTGATGCCGACCATCAGTTCGACGATCGACAGACCGGCGACGCGGCGGCTCGGCAGCCGGGCGGCCGAAGGCGGCTTGTGCAGGTCTGTCATGGGTCGCAGCGGGCAATGGCGCCGAACACGCCGGAAACCGAGCAGATCGACGGCACGCCGGCGGCGTTGGTGGACACGAGGATCTCGCCCACATTGGTGCCGGTGAGCGCGACGCTGAGCGTGCTGTTCAGCCGCGGCATGCCGTTGTAGCCGACGACATGGAGCAAAGTGCGGTCAGCCGTGATCTGAATCCCGGTCTCCAGCGGAATATTGACCTGCCGGATCGGCGCAGGGCGCACGCCGACTGCGTTGGCCCCGCCGCAAATCATGTCATCGGCGGCTGCGCAGTTGCAGTTTTGGGTGTCGCCACCCCGGACGTACAGGATGTAGCAGGTCTTCTGGGCGTTGTTGCCGAAGCTGATGGCGGTGCCCAGGTTCGGCCGGTTCTGGATCTGGTGCGACTTCAGCAGACGGAGGTCGGTCACCAGTTCCTGGGCGATGCCTTCGAGCCGCTTGCGTGCGACGAAGTCACGCATCGACGGCAGCGCGATGGCCAGCAGCACCGCCACGATGGCCAGCGTGACCATCAGCTCCACCAGCGTGACGCCGGCTGGCACGCCAAGCGCCGGGCGGCGGCGTGAACGGCGGGTCAGCGCACCCAGCATGGGTCGGGCGCGGCATTGGCGGCACCGCCGCTGGCCAGCGAGCTGTAGGTGATGTTGCCGCCGTTCACCGCCACCTGCAGCACCTGACATCGGCTGTCGGCACTCTGGGGCGAACTGCTGCCCGCTGTGGCGCGGGCGGTGTAGCCGGTGGCGTTGACGCTGCCAACCACCAGGCTGAGGTCGTAGTGGCGGTCTGGCGAGGCGGTTGCCACGGCACCAGGCAGATCGGCCAGCGTGGTCTGGTAGCCCGGGTTGTTCGCACGCCAGCGCTCTTGCGCCTGCATGATGATGGCCAGCGCCGACATCGCGTCGGCCCGGCGGCTCTTCTGTATCGCCTCCTGCAGCGACGGCCAGGCCACGGCCGCCAAGATGGCCATGATGGCCAGCGCGATCATCAACTCGACCAGCGTGAAGCCGGCGCGGATGGGGCGGGCTGGGGCGACGGCTTGCATGGGTGGATTATCAGCAGCGCGGCGCGGCCAGCCACCGGATGCCATGCCGTTCATCCGGCGTGGCGGGCCGTCCGTCGCCGCCCCCCGGATCGGGGGCGTCAATCGCAGGAGCGCAGGCCGCCAACGGCGCCGCCCGGCGTGCACGACCGCACCCGGCCCATGATGTTCACCACCTGGTGGATGGTGCGGCCGTCGCGCGCCGCCAGCCGCAGCGTGGCCGTGGGCGTGACGGTGGCCTTGCGGCCGTCGAACACCAGCGGGCGCGACAGCGCTGCAATCGTCACGCCTGCGGCTGGCGGCAGCACCTCGATGCGCAGCGCGCGTGCGCCGGCCTCGCAGCGGGCCACGCCGGCTTCAACGCAGTTGCAGCCGTCGGCGGGGCCGCTGTGCAGCAGGTAGCAACTGCCACCCGACGCCATTGCCTGCACCACCAGCCGCACCGGCTGCCCGGTGCTGATGGCGGTGCTGCGCGCGAGGTGGATGTCGGTTTCCAGCAGCGCGGCAGTGGCCTGCAGGCGCTGGCCCTGCTGCAGGTCGTTCAGCAAGGGCAGCGCGCCGCCCAGCAGCACGAGGCTGATGGCCAGCACGCACAGCAATTCCACCAGCGACAGGCCGCGCCGGGGGCGGCGGGCGTTGGCGGTGCGGTGCAGGGCGGTGGTGGCTTGCATGGTGTGCTCCAGCGGGTGGTCGATGGGCACACTTTAGGAATCTGCGCGCGGCGGCGCGTCGCCCCGGCGGGGGGGGCGACGGGGGGTTTGGCGGGCAGGTCGGGGAGGGGCCCCGGTTGGGGGGGCAGCACCGCCCCCCACCAGCGGGGGGCCGTGCCGGGCGGGTCAGATGTCCCGGATCAGCTGGCGGAACTCGTCCACGTCTTCGAAGCTGCGGTAGACCGAGGCAAAGCGCACGTAGGCCACCTTGTCGATGCGCTTGAGCTCGCGCATCACCAGTTCGCCCAGGCGGGAACTGGGCAGTTCACGCGCGCCGGTGGCCAGCAGCTTGTCCTGGATGCGGTCGATCGCCGCATCGATCTGTTCGACGCTGACCGGCCGCTTGCGCAGCGCCAGCAACATCGACCCGCGCAGCTTGGCCGGGTCGAACTCGACCCGCGCGCCGTCCTTCTTGACCACCGCCGGCAGCGCGATCTCGGCACGCTCGTAGGTGGTGAAGCGCTTGTCGCACTTCAGGCAGCGGCGGCGGCGCCGCACCACGTCACCCTCGTCGGATTCACGGGTCTCGGCGACCTGCGTTTCCTGGTGGCTGCAGTAAGGGCAGCGCATCGGCGGGCTTCAGCGGCGCTACCCGGGCCCGCTGCTCAGCGGTAGACCGGGAAGTCGCGCGTCAGCACCGCCACCTTGGCGCGCACCGCCGCGATGTTGGCGGCGTCGTGCGGCTGGTCCAGCACGTCGGCGATCAGGTGGGCCGTCTGGCGCGCCTGGTCGTCGCGGAAGCCGCGCGTGGTCATCGCCGGGCTGCCCAGGCGGATGCCGCTGGTCACCATCGGCTTCTGCGGGTCGTTCGGGATGCCGTTCTTGTTGCAGGTGATGTGGGCGCTGCCCAGCACGGCCTCGGCGTCCTTGCCGGTCAGGCCCTTGGGGCGCAGGTCGACCAGCATCACATGGCTCTCGGTGCGGCCACTGACGATGCGCAGGCCGCGCTGCGCCAGCGTCTCGGCCATCACGGCCGCGTTCTGCACCACCTGCTGCTGGTAGACCTTGAAGGCCGGTTGCAGCGCTTCCTGGAAGGCCACCGCCTTGGCGCCGATCACATGCATCAGCGGGCCGCCCTGGATGCCCGGGAAGATGGCGCTGTTGATCCGTTTCGCCAATGCGTCCTTCATCAGGATCAGGCCGCCGCGCGGGCCGCGCAGTGTCTTGTGGGTGGTGCTGGTCACCACGTCGGCGTGGGGCACCGGGTTCGGGTAGACGCCGGCGGCGATCAGGCCGGCGTAGTGCGCCATGTCGACCAGGAAATAGGCGCCAACCGCCTTGGCCACCCCGGCGAAGCGCTCGAAGTCGATGCGCAGCGAATAGGCCGACGCGCCGGCGATGATCAGCTTGGGCCGGTGTTCATGTGCCAGGCGTTCCATCGCGTCGTAGTCGATCGCCTCGTTGGCGTCCAGGCCGTAGCTGACCACCTTGAACCACTTGCCCGACATGTTCAGCGGCATGCCGTGGGTGAGGTGGCCGCCCTCGGCCAGGCTCATGCCCATGATGGTGTCGCCCGGCTGCAGCAGGCCGAAGAAGACCGCCTGGTTGGCTTGCGAGCCCGAGTTGGGCTGCACATTGGCGTTTTCTGCGCCGAACAGGGTCTTCAGCCGGTCGATGGCCAGCTGCTCGACCACGTCGACATGCTCGCAGCCGCCGTAGTAACGCTTGCCGGGGTAGCCCTCGGCGTACTTGTTGGTCAGCTGCGAGCCCTGGGCCTGCATCACCGCCGGCGAGGCGTAGTTCTCGCTGGCGATCAGCTCGATGTGCGCCTCCTGGCGGGCGTTCTCCAGCTGGATGGTCGCCCACAGTTCGGGGTCGACATTGGCGATGGTGGATTGGTTGCGGTCAAACATGGGGCAGTCCTGTGGGGTTGAAACCCGGCAGCAAGCGCCTGTGCACGAGGGTTGAACTGCGGCACATGCGAGCCCGGATCCGGGCTGCCCAGGCGAACGGCTGGTTCGGCGGCGGCCGGCAGGGCCGCCCTTGACAGGGCCGGTTCGCGCTCCACGGTGGTGGTCCACCTCGGGCAGGCCGGCGTTGCAGCCGGTCCACCCTATCGCCAGTCGCGCGTACTCTTGGATTCTAGCGGACAGCCTCTGCCAAGCGGCGAGTCAGCGGTTCAGCGGTTCAGCGGTTCAGCGCCACCCGTTCGTCGGCCGGCGCGGACGCGCTGGGGTCCACCGCCGGCAGGGTCACCGGCTCGGCCGGCTCGGGCCTTGCCGGCAGCGGTGCCACATTGCTGGCGTTCACCGCCACGCTGCGGCCATCGGCCACCTGGCGCAGGTGCAATTGTTCGGTCAGCACCTTGCCCACGTAGCCACCGTCGTCACCGCTCAGCGCGGCACCCACGTAGAAGCGCAGGCCGGCCTCCAGGCTGCCGGCGCGGGCGATGCACTCCTTGAGCACCTGCACACCCACGCGCAGATTGGCCACCGGGTCGAAGGCGGCACGCACGCCGCCGTAGGCCTCGTACTTGTCGTCGTGCACCCGGGTCATCACCTGCATCAGGCCCTGGGCGCCCATGGCGCTCTGCGCGAACGGATTGAAGCTCGATTCCACCGCCATGATCGCCAGGATCAGCGTCGGGTCGAGCCCGACACGGTGGCCCACGGCCCAGGCTTCCTGCACCAGTCGGCTCACCGGCTCGGGCGCCACCTTGTAACGGCGAGCCAGCCAGATGGCCACCGCCGCCTGCTGGCGGGGCAGGGCCTTGGGGTCGGCTGCGGTGGCGCGCGCCACCGCGCCGGGTTCCGGCTCGGGACGCACGTCGGCCGCCTGCGGGTCGCGCGCCTCCTGGCGGGCCAGCAGCCAATCCAGCGTCTGCTGCTCGACGGCAGTGTGGATCTCCGAGCGTCCGCCGGTGAAGAGTGCTGCGCCGACCACCACCAAGCCGAGCAGCGCCAGGGAGTTGTGGCTCACCTCCAGCAGCCCGGTGCCCACGTCACGCAGGAAGACCCGCGCCGATTCGACACAGGTGCTCGCCACAGCGCGAATGCTTGCTTTCGCTGACATGTCAGACCCAGTTGATGACCCGTTCAGGTGCAGGGTGCCGGTGAAACCGGGGCGCCCGACTGCGGGGTCGATAATGAAAGGCTTCGGTCCTTGCAACCTGCATCGTGCAGGTGGACCGGCGTGGTTGGAATCCCATGCATCACTGGCGCAATGCGCCTGGAGATGCGGGTTAACCCTTGATCGACAAGATTTCAACGATTCTAGGAAGCCTTGAAATAACCGGTCAAGTATATCAATGCAGTCTCTTATGCACTTGGAACCATGAAATACCGCGATCTGCGCGACTTTGCCGCTCAACTCGAGCGCATGGGTGAGCTCCGTCGAGTGGACCAGCCAGTCTCCCCACAGCTTGAGATGACTGCGCTGGCCGACCAGGTGCTGCGTGCCGGCGGCCCGGCGCTGTGGTTCAGCCGGCCTACCGGCCACAGCACGCCGGTGCTGGCCAATCTGTTCGGTACGCCGCGCCGGGTGGCGCTGGGCATGGGCGCCAGCGAGGTGGGCGAACTGCGCGAGATCGGCACCTTGCTGGCCCGGCTCAAGGAGCCCGAGCCGCCGGCCGGCCTGAAGGACGCTGGGCGCCTGGTGCAGATGATGAAGGCAGTCTGGGACATGAAGCCCGTGCGCCGCCGCGACGGCCCCTGCCGCGAGGTGCAACTGGCCGGCGACGAGATCGATCTGGCGCGCTGGCCGATCCAGACCTGCTGGCCCGGCGACGCCGGCCCGCTGATCACCTGGGGCCTGGTCGTCACGCGGGGTCCGCAGGCCATCGCCCGGCCACGCCTGCGCCAGAACATCGGCATCTACCGGCAGCAGGTGATCGGCCCGCGTGAGGTCATCATGCGCTGGCTGGCCCACCGCGGCGGCGCGCTCGACTTCCGCGACTTTGCCCGGGCCAACCCGGGCCGGCCGTTCCCGATGGCCGTGGCCCTGGGCGCCGACCCGGCCACCACGCTGGGTGCCGTCACGCCGGTGCCCGACACCCTGTCGGAATACCAGTTCGCCGGTTTGCTGCGCGGCAGCGCCACCGAGCTGGTCGACTGTTCGGTGGGTGAGGGCGAGCGCCTGTTGCAGGTGCCGGCCACCGCCGAGATGGTGCTGGAGGGCCACATCCCGGTGGTGGCGCCCGGCTTCAGCGGCCGCAGCGCGCACGGCGTGCCAGTGAAAGAGGTCAACGGCTACCTGCACGCGCTGGAAGGCCCCTACGGCGACCACACCGGCTATTACAACGAGCAGGATTGGTTTCCGGTGTTCCGCATCGACCGGCTGACGCACCGGCGCGATGCTGTCTACCACTCCACCTACACCGGCAAGCCGCCGGACGAACCTGCAGTGCTGGGCGTGGCCCTGAACGAGGTGTTCGTGCCCATCCTGCAGAAGCAGTTCCCGGAGATCGTCGACTTCTACCTGCCGCCCGAGGGCTGCAGCTACCGCATGGCGATCATCTCGATCCGCAAGGCCTACCCCGGCCATGCCAAGCGGCTGATGTTCGGGCTGTGGAGCTATCTGCGGCAATTCATGTACACCAAGTTCATCGTCGTGACAGACGACGATGTGGACATCCGCAGCTGGCAGGACGTGGTCTGGGCCATCACCACCCGCATGGACCCGGTGCGCGACACCACCCTGGTCGACCAGACACCGATCGACTACCTCGACTTCGCGTCGCCCGTCAGCGGGCTGGGCGGCAAGATGGGACTCGACGCCACCAACAAGTGGCCCGGGGAGACCCAACGTGAATGGGGCCGCACGATCAGCATGCCCGCCGAGGTGACGCAGCGCGTACAAGGCCTGTTCGAGCAGCTGATGAAGCGCTGACCCAACGAGCTGATCAACTTTCGCTTGCAGTCCCAGAGCCTGGGGAGTAAGGTTGCGTTGCCTTCATCGAAGGCAACCCACTTCGTGCAGTCTCTGCATGAAACGGGGCTCCGGACAAACATCCTCCGGATCTCCACATGGTGGCCATCGGCCACCCACCCCCTCGGGTCGCAAGGCACGAGGGGGTTTGTGTTTCTGGCGGCTGCGCGCCGCTCCTGGCTGATCAGGCGCCGGAAGCCAGGCCGATCCACTCGCGCAGGGCTTGGCGCACCCGTTGGTTGCCTTCGCTGCTGGGCAGCCAGCGTTGCATCACCGACAGGCGATGGTCAGCCACCAGGCCCATCGGTGCGGGCACCAGCCGCACGGCCATGCCGATGCGCTGGGCTTCCTCGTCGAAGGCACGCAGCGCGCGGCGCATGTGCCAGCCATGCGTGACCAGCAGCACCTGGGTGATGCCGTCTTGCTGCAGCAGTTGCAGGCTCAGTCGCGCATTGCCGCGGGTGTCTTTCGACTCGCTCTCGACCCAGCGCAGGTTGCGCCCATAGTCGCGGCTGGCGATACGCGCCGCGATCGTGGCCTCGCCGGGCGCCCCGGGCTGGGCCCAGCTGTTGCCGCCCGAAAACAGCACCGGCGCCTGCACCTGCCGGGCCAGCCACAGGCCGTAGTGCAGGCGCTCCATCGACGGGTTCTCCAAACGCGACTCGCCGTACTCCGACGCCAG
>JBBRVT010000083.1:0-12185 GCA_038246615.1 Burkholderiales bacterium | reverse complement strand
TCATCGACGGCGCCGTGATCACCTTCGTCGACATCACCGCGTCGAAGCAGGTCGACGCGGCGCCCGGCGCGCCCGGCGCGCCTGGGTCGGCTGCGGCGGGCGGCAGCGCGCCTGCTTGACGGCGCCGCCGGGGCCCGGGCCGTGCCTGCAGCCGGGTGGCTGTGTGCCATCTAAACTGTTTTAGACATTTCGTTCGACTAGCTTGAAAGACACCCACCAACCGACGCTGGCGATGCTGCAGGCGCTGCAGGAGCAGGGCCCGCCAGTGGCCTGGCTGGACAGCGCGGGCTGCCTGGCCTGGTGCTCTGCCGCCTGGCAGGCCCTGTGGCCGCGCACCGCTGCCGGCCTGCCGCTGCATGACCTGCTGGGCGAGGCGGCCAGCGCCGGCCTGGCAGGGCAGGGCCACGCCGAGACCCTGTGCGCGCACGGCTGCCTGTGGCGCATCAACGCACGGCCGGCGGGCGCCGATGGCCGGCTGCTCAGCGCCGACGACATCTCGGCGCTGCGCGCTGCGCAGAGCCAGGTCCAGCGCCTGCAGGAACGGCTGGACCTGGTGCAGGAATTCAGCGACACCGACGACACCGAGGTCTTCGAGCTCGCCAACCGCGCCGAGCGTCTGCGCACCGAGCTCGAAGTGGCGCTCAAGCTCGGCCGTATCGCGCTGTGGCGGCACGACCTGGCGAGTGGCCGCCTGCAGCTGGACGCGCTCGGCTGCGAGGTCACCGGCCTGCCTGACGGCGGGGACGGCGTGCCGGTCGAGCTGGCCCGCGCGCGCATCCACCCCGACGACCGGCACCTGGTGCTGGCCTCGGCCGAGCTGACCCTGCGCACCGGCGAGCCCAGCGACATGGAGCTGCGCTACCCGCGACCCGGTGGCGGCTGGCGCCACGTGCTGCTGCGCCGGGCGCTGCAACGCGGCCCCGACGGCGCAGCGCTGGGTTTCGTCGGCGTGCTGATGGACGTGACCGACCGGGTCGAGGACAGCCACCGCACGCTGGAGTACGCGCGGCGCCTGGAGTCTGCCGCCGGGGCCGCACGTGTCGGCCTGTGGTCCACCCAGCTCGGCACGCCACTGCCGAGCTGGAACCGCCGCATGTATGAGATCTTCGGGCTCGACCCCGAGGGCGGGCCGCTGGGCATGGGCGACTGGCTGCAGCGCTGCGTCCACCCCGACGACCGCTCGGCCCTGCGCAGCACCATCGTCGACTGGTGGCGCAAGGGTCAGGGCGAGGCGGAAATCGAGTTCCGGGTCGTGCGGCCGTCCGATGGCGCCGTGCGCTGGCTGGTGGCGCGCGGGCAGATCGACGCCGTGGGCGACGGGCGGTCGGTGCGCGCCGAGGGCGTGACCATCGACATCACCGAGCAGCAGCACACGCTGCGCCAGTTGCGCGAGACGGTGGAGCGCATGCGCCTGACCACGCAGGCGCTGGGCCTGGGCACCTGGAGCGCCGACCATGGCCACCGTGAAGTGCGCTGGGACGCGCAGATGTTCCGCCTGCGCGGCGTCGACTCGCCAGCCCGCGCCATCGCGGCCACCGAGATCCCCAGCTATCTGCACCCCGACGACCGCGAGGCCGTGGTCACCGCGCAGCTGGGCCATGTGCTGGACGACAAGGTCTGGCACAACGTCTTTCGTGTGCTGTGGCCCGATGGCCAGCTGCGCTGGATCACCTCGCACTCGGTGCCGCTGCGCGACGATCAGGGCCGGCCCGACGGGCGCATCGGCGTCAACTGGGACAGCACCAAGGCGCACCGCTCGGCCGAGGCGGTGCGCGAGCGCGAGGTGGCGGTGGCCGAGAGCCACGCCAAATCCCAAGCCATGTCGCGCATCAGCCATGAGCTGCGCACACCGCTGAACGCGGTGCTCGGCTTCACCCAGCTGCTGCGCAGCGGCCAGGCCGACCCCGAGCGGCAGGCGCTGTGGCTGGCGCATGTCGAGGATGCCGGGCGCCACCTGCTGGCGCTGATCGACGATGTGCTGGATCTGTCGCGCGCCGAGGTCGGCGGGCTGCGCCTGGCCACCGTGGTGCTGCCCTTGGCCGACGCGCTCGACGCCGCGCAGCTGCTGGTGGCCGGGCTGGCGCAGCAGCATGGCGTCGTGCTGCGGCGGCTGGCAGTGCAAGGCAGCGTGCTGGCCGACCCGGTGCGGCTGCGGCAGGTGCTGGTCAACCTGCTGTCCAACGCCATCAAGTACAACCGCCCGGGCGGCGAGGTGCGGCTGTGGAGCAGCCTGTCGGGCCACCTTGTGGCGCTGCACGTGGCCGACACCGGCCATGGCATCCGCGCCGAACACCTGCGCCATGCCTTCGAGCCCTTCAACCGCCTGGGCGCCGACACCACTGGCGTCGAAGGCAGCGGTCTGGGCCTGGCCATCGTCAAGGTGCTGGTCGAGCACATGGGCGGGCAGGTCGAGGCGCACAGCCGCCTGGGCGAGGGCAGCGAGTTCGTCGTCTCGCTGCCCGCAGCGGCGGCGGCGGCCACGCCTGCGCTGGCTGCACCGGCCACCCCATCGTTGCCGCCGGTGCAGCCGCTGGCGGCACAGGTGCTCTACATCGAGGACAACCCGGTCAATGCCCTGCTGGTGCGCGAGATGATGACCCACCGCCCGGCCATCACGCTGCTGGTCGCCGAGGACGGCACCAGCGGAATCCGGCGCGCCCGGGCCTGCCTGCCCGACCTGGTGCTGTTGGACATGCAGCTGCCCGACATCGACGGCCATGCCGTGCTGCGGGCCTTGCGCGCCGACCCGCTGACGGCCGGCATCCGCTGCGTCGCGCTGTCGGCCAGTGCGACGCCCGACGATGTCGAGGCGGCGCGCGCGGCCGGCTTCACCGACTACTGGACCAAGCCGATCGGGCTGCACCGCTTCCTGTCCGGCATCGACAGCCTGCTGGGCGCAGCGCCCGCCCGCAGCCCGCCGTGACCAAGACCCGGGCCGAAACCGAAACCGTGACCAGGCTGCCGCGTGCCCGCTGGCCGCTGGCGGTGCGCCCGCCGATGAGCCGCTGCGCGGCCGCAAGCTGCGCAGTTTGTTGCCGAAGTGGCCGTGCAGCAGCCCCGGCGTTCTGCTGAGGCAGCGCGGGTGCAGTTACAGTCGGGCGTGTCGAAGGGGGAGTAGCTGGGCTCGGCGTGCAATGCGCCAGATGCCGCGAAGCCCGTCAATACGAGGCTTGTCACCGTCCAGCGGCGGCAGGCCTCCGGGCCCGCAGGGGGATGTCCGCCTCCCGCAAGACCCTTCGACGCGAACACCAACCCCTGTCTTGAAGGAGTGCCCCACCGTGGACACCGTCGCGCCGCTTTGGCTCTGGATTTCTTTTGTGGCGATCGTCATCGCCGCGCTGTTCGTCGACTTCGTCGTGCTGCGCAAGCAAGGCGCCCATGTCGTGGGCATCAAGGAAGCCATCAACTGGTCGATCGTCTGGGTGCTGGCCAGCTTTGCCTTCAACGCGTTGTTCTGGTGGGCCATCTACCAAGACCGTGGCGTGGCCGAGGCCAACACCCGCAGCATGGAGTTCCTCACCGGCTACCTCATCGAGAAGAGCCTGGCGGTCGACAACATCTTCGTGTTCCTGATGATCTTCACCTACTTCGCGGTGCCGCTTGAGTTCCAGAAGCGAGTGCTGATGATCGGCATCATCGGCGCGATGGTGCTGCGCACCGTGATGATCCTGGTGGGCGCCTGGTTGATCGCCCAGTTCCACTGGGTGCTGTACCTTTTCGGCGCGTTCCTGGTGATCACCGGCGTGAAGATGTGGTGGGCCGCTGGCCAGGAGCCCGACCTGGAAAGCAACCCGGCGCTGAAGCTGCTCAAGCGCTTCATCCCGGTCAGCGCCAACTTCGACGGCGAAAAGTTCTTCACCGTGCAAAGAGGCAAGAAGATCGCCACGCCGCTGTTCCTGGTGATCGCCCTGGTGGCCTTGACCGACGTGATCTTCGCGGTGGACTCGATCCCGGCCATCTTCGCCATCACCGACGACCCGTTCATCGTGCTGACGTCCAACATCTTCGCCATCCTGGGTCTGCGCGCGATGTACTTCCTGCTGGCTGCGGTGGCTACCAAGTTCCACCTGCTGAGCTACGGCCTGGCGGTGATCCTGGTCTTCATCGGCACCAAGATGATGCTGATCGACCTGTTCAAGATCCCGGTGGCCATCTCGCTGGGCGTGGTCGTGGCCATCCTGGCGTTCACGATGTGGCTGAGCGTGCGCACCGCACCGAGGATCGAGACCAAACGGGTCTAGCCCGGTCGGGCAGCCGGTCAGCGCAAGCCGTGGTGCTGCTGCAATGGCACCTTGATTTGCGAGCTTCGCGCCCACCCGGCGCCCCACAGCAGCGCCAGCACCACCGTCCAGCCCACCAAGGCCCGCCCGGCCTGCTGCTGGCTGGCCAGGGCGTAGGCGTTGCACAGGCGCAGGTCGGCGCTGGCCATGTAGAGGCCCAGCCACAGCATCATGGGCAGGGCAAAGCCACCAAAGAACAGGTGCACGGCGGCTGGCGCAGGCTGCATCGACCGCTGCAAGGCCAGCCCTGCCAGCCACAGCGTGGCGAGCTTGGCCGCATCCACCGTGGGCATCACCACGGCACGGTCGATGCTGGTGGGCAACATCCAGAAGGCGGTGACGCACAGCGCCAGCATGAAACCGCTGAGCCCATAGCGGTTGAAATGTTGCAACCGGGGCAGCGCTGGCAGGCTCCGGGGCCCGCCCGAGCCACCGCCCGAGCCACTGCACCAGCCACTGCACCAGCCACCACACAACGCGCCGGCCAGCATCAGCAAGGGCATCTGCACGGCCATGTGCCAGACCATGCTCTGCTCGATCAGGCTGCGCAGCGGTGGCAGCGACAAGGCCAGGGCTGCCGCCGTGCACAGCGCCGCCGCCGTGCCCAGCCAAAGCCTCACGGCGCAGCCAGCGCCAAGGCCTGCGCGCCCTCGTCCAGGCCCAGGATGCGCAGCAGCAGCCCTGGCGGCGACACCAGATGCAAGGCGGCGTTGTGCTCGAACTCGCCGCCGGGTGCTGGCACGACCATGATGCCGAAGCTGTCGAGCAAGCGGCGCCGGTCGGCCGGCCTGGCCAGGCTCAGCACCTGCCACACGGCCGGGTCGGCGCGCACGCGGCGCACGTAGGCGGCCAGCGCCGCCGGGCCGTCGTTCTCGGGGTCGAAGCTGATCGTCATCAAGCCCACCCGCGACGCCAGGCCCTGGGCGACGATCTGCGCCTGCAACTGCTGCATGCTGCTGCCCGCCGACAGGCACAGGGTGACGCAGCGGGTGTAGACGAAGTCGACGATCCACACCTTGCCGCCTGCGGCCCACAGCCCTTGCAGGGACCGGCTCTGCCCTGATCCGTCGACCACCGCGAAGTCGGGCAGGGCCTGGGGCGCGCGTTCGACCTGGCTGCGGCGCAGCGCCTCGGTGGTGAACGACCTGCCACCGTCGGTGGCCCAGACCGCTGCGGCCAGACCCAGGATCAACACGCCCAGCGTGGCGGCGAACGTGCCCAGCAGGCCGGTGTCTTCAGCAAACGCCGGCGCCGTGCGTGGCAGATCAGCCACCCAAGGCCTTCAGGGCTGCACCGCCGGCGTAGGGCGCAGTCTGCGCCTTGGTTGCCTCGCGCTGGGCCTTGACCGTGGCGGCGCTGACCGGCTTGGCGCTGTTGCCCCAGTCGCTGCGGATGTAGGTCAGCACCGCAGCGATCTCGTCGTCGGCCAGGGTGCCGAATGCCGGCATCACGCCTTTGTAGGTGTTGCCCTTGACGACGATCTCGCCGTTGACGCCATGCAGCAGGATGCTGGCCAGTACCTTCTCGTCGCCCAGCACCCATTCGGCGCCTGCCAGCGGCGGGAACACCCCCGCCACGCCGGCGCCGCTGGCCTGGTGGCAGGCCGCGCACTTGGCGCCATACAGCTGCTTGCCGTCCACCGCAGCGGCCCCGGGCGCCACCACCGGCGGGCGCAGCGTGGCCACGGTGCGCTGGTCGCCATAGCCCGAGAGCCCGCCCGAAGGCGTGGCGACGATGTAGAACGCGCCCCACATGCCCATGGCGCCCAGGAACATGATGAAGAACCAGGGCAAGGGGTGCACCCGCTCGTCGGGGTCGGCAAACTCGCGCACCATCGCGGCGAATTCGCTGTCGCCCGGGTCGCGTGGGTCGCGTTTTTCGGGGCTTTCGGCTTGCTCGGGCTTGTCCATCACGGCGTCGCTTTCGTCAGCGGCGGCATGGGCGGCAGCGCCGGGTAGGTGCGGTCCAGCGCAATCAGATAGTCCACCAGCGCCAGCGCTTCGGGCCTGGCGACCACCACCTGGCCTGGCCGGGACCAGGCCGGCGGCAATGTCACCACGGTCTCGCCCGCTTGCGCAGCGCCCTGGCGCACGTCGAACAAAAACGGGTAGGGCGGCATGATCGACCCCGGCGTGTAGGCCCGCGGCTGGTACAGGTGCCCCAGGTGCCAGTCGCGGCTGGGCTGGCGCGCGCCGATGTTCAACAGGTCGGGCCCGGTGCGCATGGTGCCCAGCAGGTGCGGCGTGTCGTAGGCGTAGTCGCCCGCCACCGGGGCACGGCCCCAGCCGCGCTGGGCATCCGGCGCCTGGGCGACGTCGCGCGGCTGCTGCGAATGGCAGTACACGCAGCCGTTGGCGATGTAGACCTGGCGGCCCTTGAGTTGCTGCGCGGTGTAGGGCTTGAGGCCCGGCGGTGGCGGCTCGTCCTTCAACAGCATGTAGGGCAGCACCACCAGCAGGGCCGTGGCGCCAGACAGGATGACCATGGTGCCGACCACCAGGCGCAACTCGTCCATCTCGAAACGGCCGACACCCGCGCTCATGCGCCAACTCCTCTGCCGACACCCGGCAGCAACACCGGCGGCCTCAACAAGGCCGCGCCCAGGCGGCGCGGGCCGAACTTCCAGCCCATCATGAAGAAGTGCACCGCGAACACCAGGTGGCCCAGGGTCATCAAGGCACCGCCGACGGAGCGGGCCTGCAGGTAGGGCAGCGTCAGTCTGACCGAGTCCATGAACGGGATGTCTTTGTCGAGCATCGCCAAGCCCTGGTACCAGCCGCCGAACGACAGGCCGACGAAGTAGATGCCGAAGCCCGCCACCACCAGCCAGAAGTGTGCCGAGATCATCCAGGGATACGGCCATTCCCACTTCATCACCCGCGGCATGATGAAGTAGATGGCGCCGAACATCACCATCGTGAAGAAGCCGTACAGCCCCAGGTGCGCGTGTGCCACGGTGTAGTGGGTGAAGTGGGTGACGGTGTTGACGCTGCGCAGCGCCTGCAGCGACCCCTGCACCGAAGCTGCGGTGTACATCATGCCGCCCAGCACGATGAAGCGCAGCGTGGGCGAATACAGCAGCGCCCGAAAATTGCCCAGCACAGTGAGGTGCTGGTTGATGGCCACGGCAACCACCGGCACCACCATCATCATGCTCTGCACGATCGAGATGGTGATGAGCCATGAAGGCACCGGGCCGCCGATCAGATGGTGGCCGCCCACCTGGCTGTAGAAGAAGGCCAGCGACCAGAAGCCCAGCAGCGACAGGTTGTACGAGTGGATGGGCTTGCCCAGCACCTTGGGGATGAAGTAATAGGACGCAGCCAATGCCAGCGGCGTGAACCACAAACCCAGCACGTTGTGGCCGAACCACCAGTTCATGGTGGCCTGCTGCACACCGAAGTGCAGGTCGGGCCAGTTGGCTATCAGAAACAGGATGGGGAACCACAACAAGGCCGCTGCGATGTACCAGACCGACACATACAGGTGGTCGACCTTGCGCCGCAACAGCGTCAGCCACATCGGGAAGCCGACCAAAGCCCCCCCGACGACCATCGGGATGTCGGCCTGCCAGGGGTATTCGAGCCACTCCAGGCCGTCGGAATGGCCGGTGGCGATCGCCACCGTGCCAGCCACCACGCCCACCGTCCACAACGCACCGCCCAGCAGGGCCCATCTGGCGCCGACCAGTTCGGTCTTGAGCAGGCGCGGGGTCAGCCACAGCGCCACGCCGATGCCCGCCATCGAGCACCAGCCGTAAGCCACCAGGTTCAGGTGGATGGGGCGGATACGGCCGAAGGTGAGCCACTCCATGCCGACCCACCAATCTGGCGAGTGCAGCTTGATCGACGAGATCAAGCCCGCCAGCGAGGCCAGTACCAGCCACAGCACCGACAGCGTCAGGCATACGCCCACCACCAGGCTGCTGCTCTGGTCGGCGCGCAGCCGGATCGCCACGTCCACGCTGGTGCGGGCGGCTTGCTGGCCGGGGTCCATCGCGCGCTGCAAGCTGCCGCGCTGGGCCCGCGTGGCAGCCGGGTCTTCGACCGTGCCCATTTCGCCGTCGTCGAAGATCTGAACCGCCGCAGCACCGCCACTGCCGAACAGCCCTTTGGCCATCGACGCGATGAAGACGAACAACGCGAGCACCGACGTCAGGAAGGTCGTGAGCAGAATGCCGACTGTGAAGTCCATGAACGGAACCATCTCCTGGAGAGCAACTGGGAACCTGGCCCGTTGCAGGCACAGCGTTTGCGCCGGGCGGATGCTAAGCGGCTGGCGCTCACCGCGCTGGCCGTGGGTTTTCTGCGAAGTTGACCGCGAACTTCGCCGCGAAGTTCGCCGCGAAGTCCATTGCGAAGATCATCGGCGACAGCCTGCGCTGCCTTCGTCGGAACAAGGGGCTTTCGAACGCTGAGTTTTCACCGCTGTCGAGACCGCAAGCGGCCGAGGGCGTGGAAACCGAACACCTGGCGGCGGCCTTGCGCCAGCAGGGCTGTGGTCTCGCCCATGGCCACCTGATCAGCCGGCCGATGCCGACGGACTGTGTGGCGGCGCGGGCCGCGACTGCACTCAAGCGCCCGGCGGCCCGGCCGATAACCCGGCAGCGTGCTGCCGCCGGCGGCCGCCCACGTCCACCGCATGCCATGACTGCAACGCCGCCGCGCACCGATGCGAACGCCCCCGTGCCAAGCGGCCCTGCGGCTGCCGAAGTCGTGTTGCCGTCGGTCGCCATCGTCGAGAAGACCATCGCCAAGGCACGGCGCACGGTGGCGCTGGCGCTGCTGGGCGCCGGGCTGATCGTCTGCGCCGTGCTGGCCGAGCGCGGCTGGCTGCTGCGCGAGGCCGCAGGCATCGCCACGCAATTGGCTGCGGCACAGACCGCAGCGGGGCTGATCCTGCTCAACGACGAGCGCCTGACGATGTCGGCCCGCATGGCCGCCGCCACCGGCGACGCAGCATGGATCCAGCGCTACGACCGCTACATCCCCGAGATCGACGCCGCCATCGCCCAGGGCAGCGCATTGGCGCCGCCCGAGGTCGCGGCCCGCTTCGACCAGCAGACCCGGGTGGCCAACGACAAGCTGGTGGCGCTGGAGCGCTACTCGTTCGAGGCCGTGCGCGCCGGCAACATCGCCAGTGCGCATGCCGCGCTGGAAAGCGCTGCCTATGCCGAGAACAAGCAGGTGCTCAACGCCGGCACCGATCGCTTTGCGCAGGCCATGGTCGGCGCGGTGCGTGACCGTCTGACGGTGCTGCAGGCCAGGGCCGACATGGTGATGGTGCTGGTGGCTGCCATGACCATGGCCACCGGCGTGCTGATCTGGCGGCGCCTGGGTGCGAGCCTGGCGCGCTCACGCGGCTACTTTCTCGACGCGCAGCGGGTGGCCTCGAACGACATGCTCACTGGTGTGGCCAACCGGGTGTCGCTGCGCGGCGCGCTGGGTGCCGAGCTGGCCCGCAGCGCGGCGAACGGCCAGCCGCTGGCGCTGCTGATGATCGACCTGGATCGCTTCAAGCCGATCAATGACCGACTCGGCCATGCGGTGGGCGACCTGGTGCTGAAGGAGGCCGCCGAGCGCATGGGCAGGTCGCTGCGCCAGGGCGAGTTGCTCGCGCGCTGGGGCGGTGACGAGTTCGCGGTGCTGGTCCCCGCCTGCGGCGACCTGAACGCCGCCGTGGCCATCGCCGAGCGCCTGGTGCGCGCGGTGAGCGCGCCGATGGTCGTCGGCGGCCATGCGGTCGAGGTGGGCGCCACCGTCGGCGTGGCCCGCTTCCCGGACGACGCCAGGGTCGACGCCGAGCTGCTGCACAACGCCGACCTGGCGCTGTATGCCGCCAAGGCCGAACGCAGAGGCAGCGTGCGCTGCTTCGACCCGCGCATGGTTGCCGCGCCGTCGGACCAGGCGCTGCAGGCGCAGGTGCTGGGCGCGGCCATCGCCGGCGGCCAGATCGTGCCGTTCTACCAGCCCATCGTCGACTTGCGCGACCGGCAGGCCCGCAGCCTGGAGATCCTGAGCCGCTGGCAACACCCCGAACGTGGCCCGGTGCCGCCGGCCGAGTTCATCCCGCTGGCCGAATCCAGCGGGCAGATCGGCGCGCTGACATTGGCCGTTCTGCGCCAGGCCTGCGTGGACGCACGCGGCTTCGACCCGGCGCTGCGCCTGTCGATCAACATCGCCGCCGCGCAACTGGAGGACGCCACGCTCGCGCCGCTGCTGCTGGCGGTGCTGCAGGAAACCGGCTTCGACCCGCAGCGGCTGGAGATCGAGCTGACCGAGCACGCACTGGTGCGCGACATCGGCGCCGCACGCGGCGTGATCGCGGCGCTGAAGGCCGCTGGCATGACGATCGCGCTGGACGACTTCGGCACCGGCTATTCGAGCCTGGCCTACCTGTCGGACCTGCCGTTCGACAAGCTCAAGATCGACCGATCGTTCGTGCGCACGCTGCGCGAGCGCGCCGAGAGCGCCAAGGTGGTGGCCGCGATCATCGGCCTGTCGCGCAGCCTGGGTGCGCAGGTCATCGCCGAGGGCGTGGAGACCGAGGGCGACGCCGAGGCGCTGCTGCGGCTGGGCTGCGAGCTGGCGCAGGGCTACCTGTTCGCGCGGCCGATGCCTGCGGCGGCGGTGGCCCGGGCCACCGGGCGCTTGGGGGTGGGGCTGGTAGTGGCCTGATCAGCTGCGGCGCTGCAGCGGTGGCTGCGGTCGGTGCCGCCCGCCTGCAGCAGGGCTCGGCTCGAGCCGGTGGCGATCACCGTCACCCGCAGCTGGTCGCCCAGGCTGTCGTCGCAGGCGGCGCCGAAGATCACATGCGCATCGCCGGTGGCGTCGCGGCGGATGGTGTTCATCGCCGCACAGCTTTCGCTGGTTCGGCACGCCATGCGCAGGCGCAGGCGCAGGCGCAAGGGTCTGGTGATGCGCCACCTCGTCGTCCAGCACGTCCAACAGCGTCTCGTTGGGCACCACGCATCAGCAGCAGACTGACCGGCGCCTGAAGGCGGCATGCCGGTTGGCGGCCGGCTGAACGCGCCCGCCGCGTCGGCGGTTCTCGACCTCTGGGTGCAGGTCGAAGCTATGCGCGTTGGCCGTCCGGCGCCTCTGAGCCGAACCTGCCGCCCCTGCTTTGCTGCCACACATGCGCGTGCAACATCTTGGCCATGGCGTCCTTGTCGTCGGGCGTGTAGGGCGGCTCCGGCAGCATGAAGACCTGGTCGAGGATGACGGTCTCCACCTCAGCCCGGGTCTGCTCCTTCTCGGTCCACTGGTCCAGCGGGGCGATGATGCGCAGCAGCTCGGCCAGCAGCTCGCGGCTTGACTGCTTGATGCGCTCGCGTTCGGTCGCAGCCAAAGTGGCCTTCTGCATCAGGTCGAAGATGGCCAATTCGCTTTCCTTCAAGCCCTCGCGCGCTGCGCGGTGCTGTTCGTCGTCCATGTTCTTCGACAAAGCCATCAGCCGCGCAAACACTTCTTCGATGGTCGCCCGGTCCTTGTCGAGGTTGTAGGCCGCCACGATCTCGCGGTACTTGATGTCTGTCAAGAACCACAGTTCGCACGGCACGGTGCGGGTGTAGAAGAAGTTGGGGCGGATGGCCACCATCGCGTCCACGTCGCCGGTCCGCACCAGCTTGCGCCGCACCTCGGCCTCGCCATGGCCGGCGCTGCTGGCCTGCGACGACATCACGAAGCCGGCGCGGCCGGTCGGCGACAGGTCGCTGTGGAAGTAGCTGATCCACAGGTAGTTGGCATTGCCCACCTTGTCGGCCTTGTTCACGCCCGGCAGGCCGAAGGGCAGTCGGCGGTCGTCCTTCACGCGGGTGGCGTCCACCATGTCGACGTTGAAGGGCGGGTTGGCCATCATGAAATCGCAGTGGCCCCACAGCGGCTTGCCGTCGGGCAGGCGGTG
>JBBRVT010000082.1:0-12208 GCA_038246615.1 Burkholderiales bacterium | reverse complement strand
GGTGAGCGGGCGGGGTGAGCGGGCGGGGTGATCGGGCGGGGTGATCTGGCGGCAGATCGAGTGCTTTCAATGTAGCAACCGGCCGCACTGCGGGCGCGGCCACTGCGACTGCCCGCAGCAGCGCACCGACGGTTTGCGGCAGCAGCCGACAGGCTGGCGCGCGATCAGGGCGTCTGGCGGATTGGCCGACCTGCACCGGCAAGCGCACGGTGTCGGCCACGAAGGCCAGGCTGTTGCTGATGCCGGAGGCGCCGCGCGGCAACGTGGCCTCGACGTTGCCGCCGCAGACCTCGCGCCGCAGGCTGCGGCCCAGCGCGCGCAAAGTCAGCGTGCCTGCCAAGCTGCCTGCAGCTAGATTCCAGGGCAGAACGCGCTCCCCGCAGGCATCAACCTGCCGGGCCAGGGCGGGCTGTCCAGCAGGGCGCAGTCCAGCGCCGTGAACAGGCACTTCATCGCGCGGTGGTGTGGCGAGACGGAATGGACGGCCGGGTCACCCGTCTGGGTGGGGATTCAAGCAAAACCCGCATCCATCAGCGACGGGCCCTGCCACAGGTGCGCCGCCCGTGCCGCCAGCGCGCTGGCCTCGGCTGCCGGCAGCAGCTGGTGGCGCAGCGCGAAGTCCAGCGTCACCAGGCTGGCGTCCACCGTCAGCTCGCCAGCGGCGGCGCGGGCCAGTGCCTCTGCCACCGGCATGCAGGTGATGCTGTGCACTTCGCCGTCCTGGTTCTGCGGCACCAGGCCTGCTGGCAAGGCGAGGTCGTAGGCGCTCACCTCCTCGCGCTGGAAGCCCTCGGCAACGTCGCGCGCCACCCGCAGGCGCCGGCCCGGCTGCAGTCCGGCCATCTGCGCAGGGCTGAGGCCGGCTTCCTCCCAGCCTTCGCGCTGCACGCAGGCGGCTGGGCTCTGGCCATGCGGCACGCCGCCGCCCACCAGGTTGTCCAGCAGGCCAGGGTCGGTGGGCTTGTCGAAGGCGCGCCGGGCGATCCACAGGTGGGTCGGCCGGCCGCCGCTGCCCGCCACATAGCCGTTGCAGTGCGCGCCGAAGGTGGTGCTGCCCCAGAAGCGCGAAGCCGCGCGCTCGAAGGTGGCCAGCAGCTGGCCATCGTCCAGTGCCGGCACGGCATAGGTCTCGTCGCGCCAGGCGACGATCAGGCCTTCGGCGCACAGCTGGTGGTTGAGCTCGGCGAAGAAGTCCACCCGCTCGGCCGGTGGGCAGTGCAGCGTCAGGCCGGCGGCATCCACCAGCAGGGCCGGGCGCCAGCGCGCCAGCGCCGGCAGATGGGCCCGTGCCACCGAACCCACCGGCCTGCGCCGGCCGCCATCCTGAATGCAGAACGGCAGCCGCGCGGCGGCATCGGCCCGGTGGGCGTCGTCGATCGCCGGCCAGTGGGTGCCCTGCACCATGCCCGGGCCCAGGCCGGACGCCGTCATGCCCAGGCTTGGTTCAGCAGCGCCTCCAGCTCGGCGGCGCTGCCGATCTTGCGCGGGTTGGTGTGCACCCAGGGGTTGGCCATGCCCTTCTGCGCGATGACGGCCAGGCGCTCATGGCCGATGCCCAGCTGCGACAGCCGGGTCGGCAGGCCCAGGTTGGCGATCAGCTCTTCCACCTGGTCGGCCGCCGGGCGGCTGGCATTGCCCAGCGCGGCGGCAATCTCGGCCATCTGTCGCGCGCAGACCTCGGCGTTGTGGCGCATCACCGTGGGCAGCAGCACGCAGCTGGTGATGCCGTGCGGCACGCCGGCGTCGGCCCCCAGCGCGTGGCCCAGGCCGTGGCTGGCGCCGTACTCGGTGCGGCGGATGCTGGTGGCCGCCAGCCAGGCGCCCAGCTGGCCGTCCAGCCGCGCCGCCAGGTCCGTCGGGTCCACCGCATAGCGCCTGAGCGAGCGGCCCAGCAGCGCCAGCGCGCGCACGCTGGTGGCGTCGATCAGCGGCTGGGCGTTGATGCTGCACAGCGCCTCCACCGCATGGTCGACCGCGCGCACGCCGGTGGACAGCCACAGCCGGTCGGGCGTGTGCACGGTGATGCGCGGGTCGAGGATGACCGCCGCCGCGCCGATGAAGGCGCCGGTGTAGCCCTGCTTGGTGCCGAAGCGGGTGTCGGTGCAGCCGCCCAGGTCGCTGAACTCGGCGCCCGACAGCGTGGTGGGCACGGCGATCTGCCGGCACGGCGGCGTGCGCGGTTGCGGGGTGACACGGCTGCCATCGGGCGCCACCCGCATGTGCCAGTCGTCCAGCTGCTCGATGTGGTGGAGGTTCTCGGCCAGCGCCACCAGCGCCACCTTCACCGTGTCGATCACCGTGCCGCCGCCGATGCTGACGATCAGGTCGGCCTGGGCGGTGCGCACCGCGTCGGCCAAGGCGATGACCGAATCGCGCGGCGTGTGCTCCACGCAGTCGTCGAACAGCCCGACCACCTGCGGCTGGATACGCGACAGCGCGGCGGCCACCGCGTCGGTCTTGCGGTGCAGCGACTTGCTGGTGACCACGAAGATGCGCCGCGCGCCGCGCTGGCTGGCTTCGGTCTCCAGCGCCTCGGCCGCCGGCGTGCCGAAGTGCACACGGTCGAGCTCGAGGTAATTGAAGACGCCGGTCTGGATCGGGGTGTTCATGCGCGCGAGGTCCTGGGCTGGGGGCTGGGGGGCTGGGCTGGGGTCGGCACGCTGCGCCGCCGGTCCGGCGGTGCGCAGGTTGCGCCCGGCCACCATTGGCGCACAAGCCGGCGCCGGCCGGCATCGGGATTGCTGCGGAGCAGGGCTGCCCGCGCGCTGACGCCGGTCAGTCTTTGGCGGCCCGGCCGGCCAGGCCCTGGCGCACCTCGCTGATGGCATCGATGAACCCATCGACCAGCACCGACTGCTGTTTGAGACGGTAGTCCAGTTCGGCCGCGCCTTCGCCCACCCACTGCTCCATGCGCGATGCCAGGGTGTCTTGTGGCAGCTTCAGGAAGGCGTCTGATTCACTGCCGTCGCGGTGCACCACGGCGCCGGCGCGCCGCGCGATGTGCAGCATCCTGGTGTTCTCGCTGAGCGCGTGGATGAACAGCGTGTCGAGCCCGCGGTTGCGGGCATGCAGCATCGCATGCTCGAACAGCCGCGCGCCGTAGCCGCGCCCGCGCACGCCCGGCAGCACCGAGCCGCCGAATTCCGCCGCCTTCGGGCCGGCATGCTGGTCGGGCCGCGGGTAGGCCAGGTGCGCCAGCGCGATCAGCACCAGCCGGCGGTTGAACACGCCGAACACTTCGTCGCGGTCGAAATCCAGCCCGTCCACATAGCGCTGGATCTGCGCATCGCCGGCGGCATAGCCGAAGCGCAGATAGCGGTCTTGCTCGGGCAGCGCCAGCAGGTGGGCGGCGATGCGGTCGCGGTGGCGCGGTGACAACGAGCGGATCGGGATCCACGGTGCGTAGCGCGGGGCGCCTGATGTGGCTTCAGGTGTGGCTGCAGGTGCGGCGTCAGGTGCGACATCACCACCGGCGGGCGCTGAGCCCGCCGCCGGCGGTGCCACCGCGCCGGCCGCGTGGCGGTCAGCGCCGGTCGACACAGATGCTGGGCGCATGGTCAGATCCTTGGTTGGTGTAAACCCTTATGCTACGCGAAGCGAAAGGACCGTGTGGCGCGCGCCAGCCCGGCGCGCCTGGCGTTGTTCCACCGGCCACATGCGCTTATGCGCCTGCGGTGCCGATCTCTGGCTATAATGTTCGGCTGTCCTGATGGTGGCGGGGCAGTGACCGCTTGTGCAAATTGCACGAGACGCAAACTTCAGCATGCCGAAGTCGTCGAGATGTTGCCGAGACCGAGAGGCCGCCCTGATAAGCGGTTCCGAGGCCAGGCAGGTTGCTGATGACGTGCCATCCGTGGTGCGGCGCCCGCAGTGGGCGCCGGCCGAACCCGAAAGACCCTCATGAAGACCTTCAGCGCCAAGCCGGCCGAGGTGACGCACGAGTGGTTTGTACTTGACGCCACCAACAAGGTGCTCGGACGTGTTGCCAGCGAAGTGGCACTCCGTTTACGCGGCAAGCACAAGGCCATTTACACGCCTCACGTCGATACCGGTGATTTCATCATCGTCGTCAATGCCGACAAGATCCGTGTTACCGGCGCCAAGGCCGAAGACAAGATGTATTACCGGCACTCCGGCTTCCCGGGCGGCATCCACGCCACCAGCTTCAAGGAAATGCAGGCCAAGCACCCCGGCCGTGCAATCGAGAAGGCTGTGAAGGGCATGCTGCCCAAGGGCCCGCTGGGCTACGCGATGATCAAGAAGCTGAAGGTGTACGCCGGTGGTTCGCACCCGCACGCTGCGCAGCAGCCGAAAGTGCTGGAAATCCCGGCGCTGGAAACCTAAGGAGCGGTGATGATCGGTAATTGGAATTACGGCACCGGCCGCCGCAAGTCGTCGGTGGCACGCGTGTTCATCAAGCGTGGCGAAGGCCAGATCGTCGTCAACGGCAAGACCGTCGGCGACTACTTCGGCCGCCAGACCTCGATCATGATCGTCAAGCAGCCCCTGATGCTGACGAACAACGAGACGGCATTCGACATCAAGGTCAATGTGCGCGGCGGCGGTGAATCCGGCCAGGCCGGTGCCGTGCGCCACGGCATCACCCGCGCCCTGATCGACTACGACGCGACGCTGAAGCCCGAACTCAGCCAAGCCGGCTTTGTCACGCGCGACGCCCGCGAGGTCGAGCGCAAGAAGGTCGGTCTGCACGGCGCGCGCCGCCGCAAGCAGTTCAGCAAGCGCTGATCGGCCACGGCCGCGTTGCGAGGGCCGCCTGCGGGCGGCTTTTTTTCGTGGGCAGCGAGGTCGGAAGCCCGCAGCCAGGCCTTGGCATTTCTTCAGCCGCCCCGAATTCCCGATGAACGTAGTAGGATTTAGGCCTTCTCGGTTTTCCGCACGCAGATGTTGACCCGCATGCAGATGTTGACGCAGACGCCGACCCCCACGCAGGAGCCCCCCATGAACGCCGTTGTTGAAAACCTTGCCCCCGAAACTGGCGAGATGCCTGTGCCGCTGATCTTCACCGACAGCGCTGCAGCCAAGGTGGCCGATCTGGTGGCCGAAGAGGGCAACCCCGAGCTGAAACTGCGCGTGTTCGTGCAGGGCGGCGGCTGCTCAGGCTTCCAGTACGGCTTCACCTTCGACGAGGTCGTCAATGACGACGACACCGCGATGAACAAGAACGGCGTCACGCTGTTGATCGACGCGATGAGCCTGCAGTACCTGGCGGGCGCCGAGATCGACTACAAGGAAGACTTGCAGGGCGCGCAGTTCGTCATCAAGAACCCCAATGCCACCACCACCTGCGGCTGCGGCTCGAGCTTTTCTGCCTGACCCCCGGCCCGCTGCAACAAGAAAGGCGCCTGCGGGCGCCTTTTTTCCTGGACGTGCCACGCATGGGCGGCGTCAGGGCAGCCCGGGGATGGTCGGGCTGCTGGGGTCGTACAGGCTTTGCACGACGGGCGGGTCCATGCCGGCGGGCTGCGACATATCGTCGTCCGACAGGTCGGTCAGCAGCGCAGCCGCACAGTTGACCAGCGGCCAGGACAGGCAGGCACCGGTGCCGTCGGTGGCGTCCAGGCCCAGTTCGAGCAAGGCGCTGGCCTCGAACAGGCTCAGCGCCCGGTCGAGGCCCTGGTGCATCTGGCTGCGGCAGAACACGCAGTAGTCGGTCACCGACTCGGCAATGCGCGAGGCCACCAGCAGCGCAGCGCAGGCGGCCATGCCGTCGACCATGATCAGGTGGCGCTTGCTGGCGGCCACCAGCATGGCGCCCACCATCACCGCGGTTTCGAAGCCGCCGAAGGCCGCCAGCACCTCGACCGCGTCGCTCACGTCGCGGTGGCGGCCCTGGGCGCCCTGCACCACGATCATCAGATGGGCCAGCAGGTCGGGGTTCATGTCCGGGCCGCTGCGCATCAGCTCACGCACCGGCGTGTCGGTCAGCCGGGCCAGCACCAGGGCCGCGCTCTCGTGGCTGCCCAAGCCCAGGCCGGCGCAGGCGATCAGGTTGCCACGCAGGCTGTCGGCGATCTCCATGCCGGCGCGGATGGCTGCATGCGCCTGCTCCAGGCTCATCGCATTGCCGACCCGGGCATTGCGGGTGCCATGGGCGATCTTGCGCGGCAGCAGCCGCTCATGGGGCGGCAGCTGGGTGGCCACACCGCAATCGACGACCGACAGCTGCAAGCCCTGCTGGCGCGCAAACGCCGACACCGGCTGGCGACCGGCCAGGATCTGCAGAACCATCTCGTCGGTCTGGCGGCCCGGTGCGGCGTGGATGCCGTCGACTGCCAGGCCATGGTCGGCGGCGAAGATCACCAGCTGCGGCTCTCGAAAGCGCGGCCGCAGCGAGTGCTGCAGCAACCCCAGCCGCACAGCGACCGGCTCCAGCTCGCCCAGCCCGCCCTGGTTCAGTTCCCGCCGTTGCAGCTTGCCGAGAAGGGCCTGTTCAAGCAGCGGGTTGGCGGTGGGTGCGATCAACGACATGCAAATCAGTGTAGGCAGCCTGCTTCAGCGCAGGAACAACTGATACACAGGGTTGCGTGATTCCTCCACGCAGGGATAGGCCAGGGTATCCAGAAATGCCTGGAACGCCTTGCGGTCTGCCGCCGTCTTGCTGGGCACCTGCAAGCCGACCAGGATGCGGCCATAGTCGGCGCCCTGGTTGCGGTAATGGAACAGGCTGATGTTCCAGTCAGGGTGCAGGCTGGAGAGAAAGCGCATCAGCGCGCCCGGCCGCTCGGGGAAGACGAAGCGGAACAGCCGCTCGTCGGCGGCCAGCCCTGAATTGCCACCGACCCGCCCGCCCACCATGTGGCGCACATGTTCCTTGGCCAGTTCGTCGTCGGTGAGATCGACGGTGGCAAAACCGTGCCTGACGAAGCTGCGGGCCAACTTGTCGGCCTCGTCCCGCTTATGGATGGCCAGGCCGACGAAGACATGCGCCACCTGGGCGTCGGAGATGCGGTAATTGAATTCGGTCACCGCGCGTGGGCCGATCAGCCCGCAGAAGCGCTTGAACGAGCCGCGCTGCTCGGGGATGGTGACGGCGAACAAGGCCTCGCGCTGCTCGCCGAAATCTGCCCGCTCGGCCACGAAGCGCAGGCGGTCGAAGTTCATGTTGGCGCCGCAGGTGATGGCCACCAGCGTCTTGCCCTTGAGCTTGTGCTGCGCCACGTACTGCTTGATGCCGGCCACGCCCAGCGCGCCGGCGGGCTCCAGGATGCTGCGGGTGTCCTGGAACACGTCCTTGATGGCGGCACACACCTCGTCGGTGTCGACCAACACGAAGTCGTCCACCAGCGCGCGGGTGATGCGGAAAGTCTCCACGCCCACCAGCTTCACTGCAGTGCCGTCGGAGAACAGGCCGACGTCGGTGAGCGCCACCCGCCTGCCGGCGCGCACCGAGCGCACCATCGCGTCCGAGTCACGCGTCTGCACGCCGATCACCAGGATCTCGGGCCGCACCGCCTTGATGTAGCTGGCCACGCCCGAGATCAGCCCGCCGCCGCCGATGGCCACGAAGATCGCGTCGATCGGGCCTTCATGCTGGCGCAGGATCTCCATCGCGACGGTGCCCTGGCCGGCGATCACGTCCGGGTCGTCGAACGGGTGCACGAAGGTCAGCCCCAGGGCCTTCTGCACCTCCAGGGCATGGGCATGGGCGTCGGAATAGCTGTCACCGTGCAGCAGCACTTCGCCGCCGAGTGCGGCGACCGCGTCGACCTTCAGCTTGGGTGTGGTCACCGGCATCACGATCACGGCGCGGCAACCCAGTTTCCTGGCCGACAGCGCCACGCCCTGTGCATGGTTGCCGGCCGAGGCGCAGATCACGCCGCGGGCGAGTGCCTCGGCCGGCAGGTGCGCCATCTTGTTGTAGGCCCCGCGCAGCTTGAAGCTGAAGACCGGCTGCTGGTCTTCGCGTTTGAGCCACACGGTGTTGCCGATGCGCCGCGACAGGCTGCGCGCCGAATCCAGCGCCGACTCGATGGCGACGTCGTAGACCCGCGCGGTGAGGATCTTCTTCAGGTAGTCGGGCGCCGGTTTGGCGGGCGCCTTGGCGCGGGTGGCGGTTGTCTTGGCGCGGGCCATGCGGGCAGCCTTCGGGGACGGGGTGGCTTGGATCTTGTGCGGCGCGGCATGATAGCCGCCGGCCCCGGCGCGGCGCCCCAAGAAAAAAGCCCGGGGTTTTCACCCCGGGCTGAATCCACCAATGGAGGAGGTGGAGGAGACAACTGCTGGCGGGCGGCCGGCGCATCCACGGCCAACCCATCCATGTCCACAGTCTAGCGGGGCAAATGCTGCGCCGCAATATCATTGCCCATTGCCGGTTAGAGGCTTCGCTCCAGAGCGTGGGGCGCAGACGCACGGCTTCGGTGCAACGCGTGGTGCGCGGCACCGCCTGACACGGCGACAACGGCGACAACGGCGGCAACGCCAGGAGAATCTCCCGATGGAATGCACGATCCAGTGGTTGCCCAGCAGTGGCATGGCCTTCGCGGCAGAAACCGGCAGCGGCCACCTGCTGACGATGGACGGCGCGCCCGACGGCGGCGGCCGCAACCTGGCGCCGCGCCCGATGGAGACCCTGCTGGCCGGTGCCGGCGGCTGCACCGCCTATGACGTGGTGCTGATCCTCAAGCGCGGCCGCCAGGACGTGACCGGCTGCGAGGTGAAGCTGCAGGCCGACCGTGCCGACACCGACCCCAAGGTGTTCACCCGCATCCACATGCATTTCACCGTGCGCGGCCGCAACCTGAACGAGGCGGCGGTGGCGCGTGCCATCGCGCTGTCGCACGAGAAGTACTGCTCGGCCACCATCATGCTGGCCAAGACGGCCGGGGTCACCACCAGCCATGAGATCGTGGCTGCGTGATGCCGAGCCATGAGATCGTGGCTGCTTGATGCCGAGCCATGAGACCGTGGCTGCTTGATGTTCAGCCACGAGGCCGTGGCGGCCTGAGCGGCCGGACGCTCAGATCACATGCGCCGTGCGGGTCATCACCCGCGCGGCCGAGCGCATCAGCCAGCGCAGCGGCGCCGGCATCACTGCACCGCCGGCAGCCAGGGCTTCCTCGGCATGCCGGGCTTCATCGTCCTTCATCTGCGCCACCACGGCGCGCGAATCGGCGTCGCTTGCCGGCAGCCGGTCCAGGTGGCCCGCCAGATGCGCCTCCACCTGGCGTTCGGTCTCGACCACGAAGCCCAGGCTGACGCGGTCGCCGGCGCGCCCGGCAACCAGGCCGATGGCGAAGGCGCCGGCGTACCACAGCGGGTTCAGCAGGCTGGGGCGGTCGCCGAGTTCGTCGAGCCGCCGCTCGGTCCAGGCCAGGTGGTCGGTTTCTTCGCGGCCTGCGGCCACCATCTGCGCGCGCAGTTCGGGTGTGCGCGCCGTCAGCGCCTGGGCGGCGTACAGCGCCTGCGCGCAGACCTCGCCCACATGGTTCACCCGCATCAGCGCGCCCGACAAGCGGCGCTCTTCGCTGCTCAACGCGCTGTCGTCGGAAGGGGTCGCCGCGCGGGGCATCGGCCGGCCGGCGCGCGCGCCACGGTTCAGGGTGCGCAAAGCCAGGTCGGCCGTTGCAATCAGTTCATCGCCAGAAATCATGCAGTCAGGATAGCGCAGCGGGCCCCGCTGCCGCACGTTGTTGGCAGACAACAGCCCCAATGCTTTTTCAGCCCGAATCTTTGCGCTGGCGCCGGGGGTCTGGTGCAATAGCGGCAACTTCCGATGAGGAGGTTGGCCTGACCGGCCCCCACCGGTCCCGGTGAGAGGGTTCTCTACGGGGTCGGGACCTCAGTTTCAACCTAGGAGATAGTTGCAATGAAAAAGTCACTGATTGTTTTGGCCGCACTGGGCGCCTTCACCGGCGTCGCTTCGGCACAGTCCAGCGTCACGCTGTTCGGCGTGGTTGACCTCAGCGTCAACAGCTTCAAGAACGGCTCCACCACGATCAAGAGCATGGACAGCAACCAGCTGCAAAGCAACCGCCTCGGCTTCCGCGGGACGGAAGATCTGGGTGGCGGCCTGTCGGCAGCCTTCTGGCTTGAAGGCGGCATGTCCAACGACGACGGCTCGCCGGGCGGCTTCAACTTCCTGCGCAAGTCGACGCTGAGCCTGATCAGCAAGACCATGGGCGAGATTCGTCTGGGCCGTGATTACAACGTCACCTTCCTCCAGGTCGCCACGTTCGACCCATACGGTGCCAATGGCTTCGGCAACTTCGCGAACATCTACGCATCGGGTCCACGCGCCTTCGGAGCGGCGCGGAACGCCACGATGGGCAGCGGCGCCACCACCTCGGTGCGTACCAACAACATGGTCAGCTACTTCCTGCCGGGCGGATTGGGTGGCATTTACGGCTCGGCCCAAGTGGCTGCGGGCGAAGGTGTCAACGGCAACAAGTTCATGGGCTTCCGTCTGGGTTACGCCGCCGGCCCGGTGAACGTGTCTGCTGCGATGAGCAACACCAACACCGCCTTCAGCGACAAGTTCAAGGTCATGAACGTCGGTGGTTCGTACAACCTGGGCGTGGCCAGGGTGTTCGCGCAGTGGGACCAGCGCAAGTTCGGCGCCTTGAAGTACACCAGCTACCAATTGGGCACTTCGGTTCCCCTGGGCCAGGGTGAGTTCCGTGCGTCTTACGCCAGGGGTGACGCCAGTGGCGGCACCACCAATGCCAACGACGCGACGCTGCTCGGCGTCGAGTACATCTACAACCTGTCCAAGCGCACGGCGCTGTACACCCAGTACGGCACCATCTCCAACAAGGGCGCTTCGAACATCAGCCTGGGCGGCACCACGTCCAATGCCCAAATCACCGCAGGTGGCTTCAAGTCGACCGCCTACGGCGTCGGCGTTCGCCACTCGTTCTGATCTCGGCCTGCCAGGCTGAGCACGGGCCGCCCTTCGGGGCGGCTTTTTTTTGTCTGGTCGGGTCAGTGACCCGCCAGTTCGACGGGTTTCACTGTGTCTGACCTGCTTTCAACGCTGCCGACAGCATGCTTGCCTTCGTGATCCGCCGCCTGTTCCAGGCCTTGCTCGTGATGCTCACGGTCGCGTTCATCGCGTTCATGCTGTTCCAGTACGTGGGTGACCCGGTCACCAACCTGATGGGCCAGGACGCCACCGCCGAGCAGCGCGCCCGGTTGCGTGCCGAGCTCGGGCTGGACCAGCCCTTCATCCTGCAGTTCGCCCACTTCATCGGCAATGCGGTGCAAGGTGAATTCGGCATCAGCCTGCGCCAGGGGCGCAGGGTGTCGGAGCTGATCGCCGAGCGCTTTCCGGCCACGCTGGAGCTCGCGGCGGTGGCCGCCGTCATCGGCCTGGCACTCGGCGTGCCCCTGGGTGTGTACGCGGCGCTGCGGCGTGGCAAGGCGGTGTCGCAACTGGTGATGACCGTCTCGCTGCTGGGTGTGTCGCTGCCCAACTTCCTGATCGGCATCCTGCTGATCCTGGTGTTCTCGGTGCTGCTGAAGTGGCTGCCCAGCTTCGGCCGGGGTGATGTGGTGACCATCGGCGCCATGAGCTTCGGCCTGCTGACCTGGGACGGCATCAAGCACCTGTTGCTGCCGGCTTTCACGCTGGCGCTGTTCCCGATGGCGCTGGTGCTGCGCCTGGTGCGCAGCGAGATGCTGGAGGTGCTGCGCACCGACTACATCAAGTTCGCCCGCGCGCGCGGCCTGCCCGACCGCAGCGTGTACTTCGGCCATGCTTTGAAGAACACCCTGGTGCCGGTGATCACCATCGCCGGCCTGCAGCTGGGCGGCATCATCGCCTTCGCCATCATCACCGAGACGGTGTTCCAGTGGCCGGGCATGGGCCTGCTGTTCATCCAGGCGGTGCAGTTCGCCGACATCCCGGTGATGGCGGCCTACCTGTGCCTGATCGCGCTGATTTTCGTGGTCATCAACCTGGCGGTCGACCTGCTGTACTTCGCAGTCGACCCGCGCTTGCGCATCGAGCGCTCCGGAGGCCATTGATGGCCGACCAACCCATGGCCAGGGCACCCTCCGCGCCGCTGGCACCCTCGGCCGGCGCGCTGGCGCGCTTCTTCGACGGCGATGTGTGGCACAGCTTCAAGCAGTCGCCCACCGCCATGGTGGCGGCCGTCATCGCCCTGGTGTGCGTGGTCTGCGCGGTGTTCGCGCCCTGGCTGGCGCCGCACAACCCGCAAGACCTGGCGTCGCTGCAACTGATGGACGC
>JBBRVT010000081.1:0-12304 GCA_038246615.1 Burkholderiales bacterium | reverse complement strand
GTTGCGCGCCCGGCACACCTGCAGCAGGCGGCGGGTCTGCGGCTCCACGCCGTTGGCTGCGTCGATCACCATCAGCGCGGCGTCCACGGCGGTCAGCACGCGGTAGGTGTCTTCGCTGAAGTCCTGGTGGCCGGGGGTGTCGAGCAGGTTGATGACGCAGCCGCGGTATTCCATCTGCATGACCGAGCTGGCCACCGAGATGCCGCGCTGCTTCTCGATCTCCATCCAGTCGCTGGTGGCGTGCCGTGTGGCCTTGCGCGCCTTCACGCTGCCGGCGATCTGGATCGCGCCGGAGAACAGCAGCAGCTTCTCGGTCAGCGTGGTCTTGCCGGCGTCTGGGTGGCTGATGATGGCGAAGGTGCGGCGGCGGCGCACTTCCTTCGCCAGCGGGCTGGCCTGGGAGTTCGCCAGCGGGCTGGCTGGGGCGGTCACCAGCGGGCTGGCAGCGGTGGAATCGGACATGGCTCGTCGGCGCGCTGTCGGGGGTCAGGCGCGCCGACCCTGTTGGGGTGGGAACCCGCGATTATCGGCGGTGGGCTGCGCCAGCGCCGTCCGGTGGGTGGTGCGGCAGGTGGTGCGGCAGGTGCTGCGGCGTGCGCTGCGGCGGACGGTGCTGCAGTCAGTGCAGCGCCAGGCCGGCGGCGGCGCGCTGCGTGGTGGTGCCAAGCAGCGCCTGCACCTCGGCCAGCAGCGCCTCCTCGGCATAGGGCTTGCCCAGCAGCAGGTTCACGCCGGCGGTGCGGGCCTCGGCGCGGTGGCGCTCGTCCGACGAGGTGATCATGATCACCGGCAGGCGGCCGTAGCGCGGGTGGGCCCGCACCCGGCGCGTCAGCTCGAAGCCGTCCAGCCCGGGCATCTCCACATCGGTGATCAGCAGGTCGGGCACGGCGGTCTCCAGCAGCTGCAGTGCGGCCGCGCCGTCTTCGGCCAGCAGCACGCGCCAGCCCTGCTTTTCCAGCAGCCGCCCGGTCTTCACACGCACCACCTTGGAGTCGTCGGCCAGCAACACCACCACCTGGCGCGGTGGCGGCGCAACCGCTGGCGCCTGCACGGGCAGCGCCACCACCGGCGCGCGCGCCGGCGCCAATCGCCGCACGGCGGCGGGTGCGGGCAGCTGCGGCAGCGGCGCGGTGGCTGTTGGCGTGGGCGTGGGCGTGGGTGTGGGTGTGGGTGCCGGTGCGGATGCAGGTACGTGTGCGATGACGGGTACGACTGCGGGTGCGACTGCGGGTGCGGGTGGCCGCGGCAGCGCGCGGGCAGCGGCTTCGGCACGCGCCTGCGCAGCGCGCTCGGCGTTCAGCCGTGTCGCATCGTCGGCCTTGCGCTGGCGTGCCAGGCGCAGGGCTTCGGTGGCCGCCAAGCGCTGGGCTTCCAGCTGGGCGGCGGCGCTGTCCGGTGCGGGCTCGGCCAGGCGCGCGATCGGCGGGTCAGCGGCTGGGTCGGGCGCTGCGGCGGGCGTGGCGGCTGGCCGGGCAGGCGCGGCCGGCCGCTGGCGGCCACGCAGCAGCAGGGCCAGCACCACCACGCCAATGCCCACGGCCAGGCCCAGGGCAAGCAGCAGTTGAGTGTTCATCGGGTTCCGCCTCGGGCCGGGTGCCGGCCAGCAGTGCCGGCACCAGCAGGTACCAGCGGCAGTCAGCTTAGCCCGCACAGCCGCCCGCCGATGCACTGAATAGCGTGGTTCGGGTCCGGTTGTCTCCGGCCGTGCGGAAGGTCACATCTGGCTCTGGCATCATGCAGAGGACCACATCGGCGCCCTGGCGCCAAGCCCCGTCTGCTCTGCATGCTGCCTTCCGCGTCACCATCTGTCCCAGCAGCACCCGCCCGCCCGGCCAGGCCGCCCAAGGTGCAGATTTTCGCCATCGGCGCAGCGCGCGTCGCCTGAAGCGCCGCCCACGCGCACACCGCATGGTCCTCGGCATCCTCACTCTGTTGTTGGTCCTGGGTGGCTATTGGGCCTGGACGCCCGACATCCCGCGCGCCACGCTCGAAGCGCGCTATGCCAATGGTCCGGCCGACTTCATCACGGTCGACGGCATGCGCCTGCATGTGCGCGACAGCGGCCCCAAGGACGCGCCGGTGGTGGTGCTGCTGCACGGCTTCGGCGGCAGCGTGCACACCTGGGACGACTGGGCCGCCGGCCTGCAGGCGCAGTACCGGGTGGTTCGCTACGACCAGCCGGGTGCCGGCTTGAGCGAACCCGACCGGCTGGGCCAGTACACCGACGAGCGTGCCATGCAGGTGCTCGCCGCGCTGCTCGACCAGCTGGGCATCCAGCGCGCCAGCCTGGTCGGCCATTCGATGGGCGGGCGCCTGGCCTGGCGCTTTGCGGCGGCGCAACCGCAGCGGGTGCACAAGCTGGTGCTGGTGGCCCCCGACGGCTTTGCCAGCCCCGGCTTCGACTACGGCAAGGCGCCCGACGTGGGCTGGGTCACCGGCCTGCTGCGCTGGACCCTGCCCCGGCCGCTGCTGCGCGCCAGCCTGGCGCCAGCCTATGCCGACCGCGCCGCACTGACCGGCGTCCGGGTCGAGCGTTACCACGCGCTGATGCTGGCACCGGGCAACCGCGACGCCCTGCTGGCACGCATGCGCCAGCTGGTGCTGCAGCCGCCCGCGCCGTTCCTGGAGCGCATCACCGCGCCAACGCTGCTGCTGTGGGGCCAGGCCGACAAGATGATCCCGGTGGCCAATGCGGCCGATTACCAGCGCGCCATGCCGCAGGCCCGGCTGGCGGTGCTGCCGGGCGTGGGCCATCTGCCGCAGGAAGAAGCGCCTGCGGCGTCGCTGGCCGAAGTGGCCGCGTTTCTGCAGGATTAGGCAGTCCGCCTGCCCACCCGCGCCCGGCCTGCGCAAGCTGACGGACGCGCCGCCGGCTTCGGGATGGACAGGCGCGGGGCGATCTGCCACCGTCGTGGCTCCATCCAACAGCCCCCAGCCTGGAGCGCCCGCCATGCCCGATGCCAGCACCCTGCCACCCGAGCCGCCGGCCGACCGTTTCTGCGACCTGGTGATGAAGGGCGGCATCACCAGCGGCGTGGTCTACCCTTGCGCGATCGAGCGGCTGTCGCACCATTACCGCTTCAAGAGCATCGGCGGCACCTCGGCCGGCGCCATCGCCGCAGCCATCACCGCAGCGGCCGAGTTGCAACGCCGCCACAGCGGCAGCCGCGCCGGCTTCGACCTGCTGAAGGCCCTGCCCGGGCAGCTGAAGCAGGAGGTGCGCCCCGGCCAGCGCAAGCTGCTCAGCCTGTTCCAGCCGCAGCCGGCCACGCGGCGGTTGTTCAACGTGCTGGTCAACGCGCTCAACAGTGGCAGCACCAACCAGCGCATCCAGGCGATGGTCAGCGGCGCGATCAAGTCTTACTGGCAGGGCGCGCTGGGTGCTGTCGTGCTGGCGTGGCTGGCGCTGGTCTTCGGCGGCCTGCTGGCCGCGCTGCTCACACTGCTGCTGGCCGGCACCGGGCTGATCGCCTGGATGACCTTCAAGGACATCACCGGCGCGGTGGTCGACAACGGCTTCGGCCTGTGCACCGGCCTGACTGAAGACCCGCAGCACGAGGCGCTGACGCCCTGGCTGCACAGCCTGATCCAGCGCGCCGCCGGCCGCCAGCCCGGCGACGCGCCACTGACCTTCGGTGACCTGTGGGACGCGCCCGGCCACCCGCCCGAGCTGGTGCCGCTGCCTGCCGGTGGCATCCGCAAGTCGATCGACCTGCAGATGTTCTCCACCAACCTGGGGCATGGCCGGCCCTACATCTTTCCGCTGGCCGAGCCGAATGAGCAGGGCAGCCGCTTCCGCAGCCGCGACCGGCTGTTCTTCAGCCGCAGCGAGCTGGCGCGCTACCTGCCGCCGGACGTGCTGGCCTGGATGGTGGACCACGGCCGCAGCTACCAGCCCGAGCCCGGGCGTGGAGACCGCGACCCGAGCGCCGCCGACGCCACGGCGCTGGGCCTGCTGGAGCTGCCCCACCCGCGCCACTTCCCGGTGCTGCTGGCCGCGCGCATGAGCCTGAGCTTTCCGCTGCTGTTCGCCGCGCTGCCGCTGTGGGCCATTGACCACGACCAGGTCGGCCGGGTGCCGTTCCGCCGCTGCTGGTTCAGTGACGGCGGCATCAGCAGCAACTTCCCGATGCACCTGTTCGACGGCCTGGTGCCCAGCTGGCCCACCTTCGGCCTGAACCTGGAAGACGAGATCCCCGGCCGGCCCGACACCTACCTGCCCGAGCGCTACGACGCCGGCTACGGCGAGCGCTGGGACCGTTTCGACCATGCGTCCACCAACGGCGCGGCACGTTTCGGCGGCTTCTTCTCGGCCATCCTGGGGGCGATGCAGAACTGGAACGACAACGCCCTGTCGCGCATGCCCGGCGTGCGCGACCGCATCGCCCGGGTGCGCCTGAAGCCCACCGAGGGCGGCCTGAACCTGAACATGGAAGGCGCGGTGATCCAGGCGGTGGCCGAGCGTGGCGAGCGCGCCGCGCTGTCGCTGGTGGCCCGCTTCGTCGCCGCTGAACCCGGCGGCCCGCAGGCGGCGGGCTGGGACGAGCAGCGCTGGGTGCGCCTGGGCCTGCTGCTGAAGATGATCCAGGAGCGCGCGCCCGGCGTGCTCACCGCGCTCGACCCGGCGCTGCCGCATGCCACGCCGCTGCAGACACTGATCGACCGTGCCGGCGACGGCAGCGCGCCGCCGCCGGCCGGCTACGACGCGCCGCTCACTGCCGCGCAGCAGGCTGCACTGCGCGCGGTGGTCGACGCGCTGGGCGTGCTGGTGGGCACGCTGGCGCAGCCCGGCTTGCGCACCGACTTCCAGCCGGTGCCCAAGCCCGAGCTGCGGGTGCGGCCGCCACTGTAGCGGCGTGGCATCGGGGCTGCGCCGGCGGCTTGTCGCCGGTGTGACCGTTTCGAGGGAAACCCCCCGCGCGGCAGTGCCTGTGCCACCGCTACGCTGTCGCTCCGCTTGAGGAGACAACGATGCACAACATGTTCGCACTGCGCCCCGCCACCCTGGCCGCCACATCCCTGGCCCTGCTGCTGGCCGCCTGCGGCGGCGGCACCTCCGACGACACGCCGGTGCCAGAGGAAACCCGGCCGCAGGACAGCCGCAGCTTCAGCGCTGGTGCCACCGCCACCGCCACCACATTCCCGGCGATGGCCGCCGACGCCGGCGACATGGTGGCCATGGCCACCACCAGCCGCTATGCCGGCATGCTCGACGGCGCGGCCTACCAGGTCGAGGTGCCGGCCGCCTGGAACGGCAGGCTGGTGATGTATGCCCACGGCTTCCGCGGCAACGACGTGCCGCTCACCGTCAATGGCCCGTCCATCCGGCGTCACCTGATCCAGCAGGGCTATGCCTGGGCGGCGTCCAGCTACAGCAAGAACTACTACGACGTGCGCGCAGGCGTCGAAGACACCAACAAGCTGGCGTTGAACTTCAACACCATCACCGCCGCCGCCGGCCGCACGCTGGCTGCGCCCAGCCGCATCTACATCACCGGCCATTCGATGGGCGGGCACATCACCGGCGCGGCCATCGAGGCCGAGGCCGCCGCCACCGCCGTCAACAAGGTGGCCTACCACGGTGCCGTGCCGATGTGCGGCGTGATGGGCGATACCGAGCTGTTCAACCAGTTCGCGGCGGTGCAGGTCACGGCCCAGGCGCTGGCCGGCCTGCCCAAGTACCCGTCGGCCAACTGGGCCGACATCAGCGGGCAGGTCACCGCCACGCTGTTCACCACCTTCCCGGCGGTGCCCACGGCCACCGGGCAGAAATTCGTCTCGGTGCTGCAGAACATCACCGGCGGCCCGCGCCCGCTGTTTGCCCAGGGCCTGGCCTTTGGTGGCAGCTTCCCGTCGATGTGGGGTGCGCTGGGCGGTGACGGCAGCATCACCGGCATCCTCAACAAGAACGTGCTCGACACCAATGCCTACACCTACACGATCGACGGCGACACGGCTGGCAGCACCGCGCTGAACGCCGCCGCGCTGAAGCTCACCGCTGCGGCCGACGCCAACCGCCTGCGCCGCGACGGCCTGCGCTGGATCCCGGTGATCAATGGCGAGATCAAGATCCCGGTGGTGTCGATCCACACGCTGGGTGACCTGTTCGTGCCGTTCAGCATGCAGCAGGTCTACAACAAGCGCGTGGCCGCCAAGGGCAACAGCCAGTGGCTGGTGCAACGTGCCATCCGCGGTGCCAGCCATTGCGACTTCAGCGTGCTCGAGCAGGTGGAAGCCTTCGACGCCATGATCAATTGGGAGCAAAACGGCATCAAGCCCATGGGTGACGACGTGATGACGCCCGCCACCGTGGCCGCCACCACCTACGGTTGCACCTACACCCGCGACACGCTGGGGCCAGACGAGAGCGGCGCCACACGTGCATTGCGGCCCGGCATCCGGGCGTCCACGCCGGCTTGCCCGGCGCCGTGATCGCCCAGCCGGCTTGCCCGGCGCCGTGATCGCCCAGCCGGCTGACCTGGCAGCCTGAACCAGACGCCACGGCGATACTGCTGCGGGTGAGTTCCACCCACCGCCCTGGCACCCCCACCGCCCGGCCCGCGCACAACGCGCGTGCCGGGCGTCTGCCTTGTGCAGCGGTGCTGGCGCTGGCCCTGCTGGCGCCGGCACACGCCACCGGTCTGCCCGATGCGGTCGCCCAGGCCCTGCAGCAAGCCCAGGTGCCGGCCGACGCGCTGGGCGCGGTGGTGCTGCCGCTGGATGCACGCCGGGGCCACGCCGGCCCGCGCTGGCAGCACCGCGCGGGCCAGGTGATGCAGCCGGCCTCCACGCTGAAGCTGCTCACCAGCGTGGTGGCACTCGACCGGCTGGGGCCCAACCTGCGCGGCTCCACCGAGCTGCTGACCCGCGCGCCGCAGCAGGGCGATGTGCTGGCCGGCGATCTGGTGCTGCGCGGCGGCGCCGACCCCGAGTTCGACCTGCCGCAGCTGTGGGCCCTGCTGCTGGACTTGCGCCAGGTGCATGGCATCCGCGCCATCACTGGCGACATCGTCATCGACCGCACGCTGTTTCGCCCCGCCCGCCCGGTTCGCCCGGCGGCCGACGCCACGCCCTTCGACGAGCGGCCCGAGTTCGCCTACAACCTGGTGCCCGACGCGCTGCAGCTCAACAGCCACCTGCTGCAGATCGAGCTGCGCAGCGACGACCCCGCAGCGCCGGGCCAGGTGCGCGCCCGCGCGCTGCCGCCGCTGCCCGGCCTGGTGATCGACGCCAGCGCGATGCGCAGCACCGGGCGGCCCTGCGCCGACTGGGCCGCCGAGTGGCAGTCGCCACCACCACTGCCACCGCCTGTGGACCTGGCGCCCGGCGACACGGCCGGCGGTGGCAGCGAGACCCTGCGCATCCGCCTGCAGGGTGGCTTTCCGGCCAACTGCGTGCAGCGGCCCAGCCTCTACCTGCTGGACCCGCTGGCCCTGGCCGAGCGCCAGCTGCGCTGGACCTGGGCCAGCCTGGGCGGTGAATGGCGCGGCCGGGTGCGCGATGCCGCTGCGCCGACGGTGGTGCCGACCGTGTTACCGATGCTGACGCCGACAGCGGCGCCGATAGCGGCGCCGACATTGGTGCCGACGGTGGCGCCGCCGACACCGGCACCCGACCTGCGCCTGCTGGCCCGCCATGTGGCGCGGCCCTGGGGCGAGGTGCTGCGCACGCTGAACAAGCAGAGCAGCAACGTCTACAGCCGCCTGCTCTACCTGCTGCTGGGGGTGGACGGCATGGCTGCAGAGCCTGGCGAGACCACCGCCGCGCTGGCCGACCGCGCGGTGCGCCTGTGGCTGGCCGAGCGCCGCATCAGCGCGCCCGGCCTGGTGCTGGACAACGGCTCGGGCCTGTCGCGGGCCGAGCGGATCACGCCGCTGGCGCTGGCGCAGGTGCTGCAGGCCGCGCACCAGGGCCGCTGGGCGCCCGACCTGCTGATGAGCCTGCCGCTGGCCGGTGTCGACGGCACGCTGCGCAACCGCTTTCTCAGCGGCCCGGCCACCGGCAATGCGCGGCTGAAGACCGGCCTGCTGCGCAATGTGCGTGCGCTGGCCGGCTATGTGCACGACCCGCAAGGCCGGCCCTGGGTGCTGGTGGCCTTCATCAACCACGACAACGCACAGGCAGCGCGCCCGGCGCTGGACGCGCTGGTCGACTGGGTGGCCGGCGGCATGGCCGCAGCGCCGGGCCGCGGACCCTAGGAGCCTGTCGGACTTGGGGCGTCGATAGCGAGAATCGGCCCCAGCGAGGACAGTTCTTGCCGGATTTGCAGCCCCATAGCCCAGCTATGGGGCAAAAAGACGGTGAAAAATGGACCGCTGCGGTCGAGTCGCAGCCGACGCTCCCCAAGTCCGACAGGCTCCTAGTCGATCGACGGCACGTTGAACACCTGGCGCAGGTAGGCCAGGAAGGTCTGGTCGTCGCACAGGATCTTGCCGGGGCTGTCGCTCAGCTTGGCCACCGGCTGGCCGTTGCACTGGGTGAGCTTCATCACGATGTGCAGCGTGTGCAGGCCCACATCGTTCGTCAGGTTGGTGCCGATGCCGAAGCCCAGCTGGGTGCGGTCGGCAAAGTGGCGGTACAGCGCGAAGGCCGTGGGCAGGCTCAGGCCGTCGCTGAACACCAGGCGTTTGGTGTGGGTGTCGATGCGCAGCTTGGCATAGTGCGCCAGCGCCTTCTCGCCCCACACGATCGGGTCGCCCGAATCATGGCGCAGGCCGTCGAACAGCTTGGCGAAGTACAGGTCGAAGTCCGCCAGGAAGGCGTCCATGCCGACCACGTCGGTCAGGGCCACACCCAGGTCGCCGCGGTATTCCTGCACCCAGGCCTCCAGCGCCGCCTTCTGAAAGTCGCGCAGCCGCACGCCCAGTGCCTGGTAGGTCTGCAGGAACTCATGCGCCATGGTGCCGATGGGCACCAGGCCCAGGTCGCGCGCCAGCAGAACGCAGGAGGTGCCCTTGAAGAACTCGGGCACCTCGCGCGCCAGCGTCGCCACCACCTCGCGGTGCCAGCTGCCACTGAAGCGCCGGCGCACGCCGAAATCGAAGAACTCGAACGGGTTGCGCAGGCGCGGCTCCTGGCCGAAGGCGCGCAGCATCTGCACTTTCTCGGCCAGGCGGCGGCGGCCCTCGGCCAGTGCCGTGCCCTGGTCGACGCGGCGGAAGTACAGCTCGTTGACGATCGCCAGCACATGGATCTCGAAGGCCATCACATGCACCTGCGGGCCGCGGGCGACGATCTCCAGCGTGCCGGCGTTGTCGCGCACGGTGATGAAGTCGCGCTGGAACTGGAAGATCCGCAGAAAGTCGACGAAGTCGCGCTTGATGAAGCGCAGGCCGCGCAGGTAGGCCAGCTCGTCTGGCTGGAAGCGCAGGCTGCACAGGTGGTCGAGCTGCTCGTTGAGCTCGCCGATCAGGTGCGTCAGCGGGTAGTCGCGCGCATTGCGGCAGATGAAGACGTACTCGGCCTCGGTCTGCGGGTGGCGGTGCAACATCGCCTGCCACATCGTGAACTTGTAGAGATCGGTCTCCAGCAGGCTGCGGATGACAGGTTGCATGGTGGGTGCCGGCGTGGGGCAGCGTGTGGGCAGGCGTTCCCGGGGCACCGGGATGGGGCAGTATAGGGAGGTGACCGGCCGCGCACGGGCATCGCATCAGCCGCACCACCGATCGCACCAGCGACCGCACTACCGCCCGTACCAGCGACCTCACCAGCGACCGCATCAGCGACCGCACCAGCGCCCGCACCAGCGCCCGCACCAGCGCCCGCACTACTGCCCCCACCACCGCCCCCACTACTGCCCCCACCACCGCCCCCACTGGAGCGCAGCCATGCACCGCCGTCATTTGCTCATCAGTACCTTGTCCGTGGCCGGCGCCATGGCCGTGGCCGCAGAGCCTGCTGCGCCCTGCAGCGGCGACGCTGCACTGTGCCGGCTGCTTGACGCCGCCGGCAGCGACGGCAGCAACACCCATGCGGTGCTGGTGCAGCGCGGCCAAACGACCCTGGCCGAGGCCTACTTCACCGGCCGCGACAGGCCAGGTGGCGCCTGGTTGGAGCGTGAAGTGCGCTTCAGCGCCGACGATCCGCATGACCTGCGCTCGGTCAGCAAGAGCATCACCGGCCTGGTGGCAGGCATCGTGCACGGCCAGGGTCGGCTGCCGCTGGACATGCCGGTGCTGGGCGCCCTGCCCGAGCTGGCCGCCAGCGCCGCCCCGGGCTGGGCCGAGGTGCAGGTGCAGCACCTGCTGGACATGACCGTGGGCTGGGACTGGGACGAATGGGATGTGCCCTACACCAACCCTGCCAACAGCGAGACACAGCTGAACCTGGCCGCCGACCGCGACCGCCATCTGCTGGGCCTGCCCATCGTCCACCCGCCCGGCCGCCGCTGGGCCTACAGCGGCGGCGCCACCGCCTTGCTGGCCGAGCTGCTGCAGCGCGCCACCGGGCAAGGCCTGGCGGCGCTGGCGCAGGCGCTGCTGTTCGACCCGCTGCAGATCCCCCAACCCACCTGGCGACAAGACCGTCAGGGCCGGGCGCTGGCCCATTCCGGCCTGCGCCTGCGCCCGCGGGAACTGGCGCGCATCGGCCGCCTCGTGCTGGACGGCGGCCGCTGGCAGGGCGCCCAGCTGGTGCCTGCGGCCTGGCTGGCCGACACCGTGGCCAGCCGGGTGCCGGCGCGCGACGGCCTGGCCTATGCCCGCCAGTGGTGGCTGGGCCGCTTTGCCAGTGGGCCTGGCGCGGGGGTGAACTTCATCGCTGCGCTGGGCAATGGCGGCCAGCGCCTGTTCCTGGTGCCGCCGCTCGATCTGGTGGTGGTGATGACCGCCGGCCGCTACAACCAGCCGGCCAACGGCATGCCGGCGAGCCGGCTGTTCCGGGCGGTGCTGGCGCAGGTGATGGCATGAACGCCCCGGCCCGGCCGGCCGAAGGGGCGCGCGCGTTCCGCTGGGCGGGACCGCCAAAGTGCGAGGGTGTACTGGTGAGCACCAACGCGGCCCTGCGGTCTGCCGCGCTCAAGTGCAGGGCCCGTGCGGCCGACAACCAGGGCAACGGCCCGCCTCTTCCCCGGGCCGACCCCAGGTCTGCCCATGCTCCGCCTTGCCTTTGCCCAACCCGTGTTGCCCCTGCTGGGGCTGTTCCTGGCCGGCCTGCTGCTCGCTGGCACGGCAGCGCACGCCACGCCGGGTGACCTGCGCGAACAGGAGATCGCCCAGTGCCTGCCCGGCGAAGTCGCCACCTGGGGCGACGGCCAGGACCGGCCGGCGGCGGCCCAGCAGCTGGTGATGGCCTACCGGCATGACGAGGCGCCGGCCTGGTTCAGCCCCGCGCAGGTGCTGGGCATGGTGCAGCGCGCCGCCCAGGCCTGGGCGGCCTGCGGCGTGGGCGTGCAGGTGGTGGGGGTGCCACGCGGCGCGGCCGTGCCGCCCGGCGCAGTGCTGGTGCTGTGGAGCGATGCTGCGGCCGGCGGCAACTTCGGCCTCGCCAACCTGCGCACCTTCAGCCTGGCGCTGGGGCCGGCGGCGTTCCGCCTGCTGAACAGCCGCAACCCGACCCACCCCGCAGCCGACACCCTGCAGATGGTGGTGTCGCACGAGATGGGCCACTTCTTCGGCCTGATGGCGCATTCACGCCGTTGCGTGGACGTGATGAGCTACTACGACAACGGCCGCGGCGAGCGCTGCTTCACCCGCGCCGGGCGCCTGCCCACCACCCGCGGCGACGACCGCGCGTTGCTGCCGACCGCCTGCGACATCGCCCGCTGCAGGGCGCTCAACAGCGGGCAGGTGGCCGGGCGCTCGCCTTGATCCGGCAGACCGCAGCCTTGCATGGCTGCAAGGCTGCCATGCAGAAGGGGATGCACGCCGGTGCGGGCAGGCTTTGAACAATGGGGCCACCAACCACCCGCTGGAGCCCCGCCATGCACGCCAACGCCCTGTCGCCTTCCCCTGCCATGCCGGCCAAGCCGGCGCAGACGGGAACCACACCATCCCACCCGCCGTCCCCCACCATCGCCCGCGCCGCCGGCTGGCTGGCGATCTTTCACGCCCTTCTGTTCCTGGTGCCGTTGACTGTGCTGGGCTCGGCCATCGGCTGGCCGGCCAACCTGGACATGGGCGCGGCGCACAACCTGCCGCTGCTGCGCCAGGCCGCCGCCAGCGTTACCACCGGCTACAGCGTGTACCTGCTGTACTCCATCCTGTTCTGGCCGGCGGTGCTGCTGATCGCCCGCGCGCTGGCCGGGCGTGATGCGCTGCCGCCGCTGCTGCAACTGGCGGTGGGCTTCGCGCTGCTGTCCACCCTG
>JBBRVT010000080.1:0-12350 GCA_038246615.1 Burkholderiales bacterium | reverse complement strand
GGCTGCGGCGGATGTAGGGCGCCATGGCCGAGACCTGGAAATAGTCTTCCACGTCGATGGTCAGGGCGTTGGTGATGCGGGCAGGGTCGGCCATCGGCTGTGCAGGGGTCGGTGGTCGCGGGTTGGTCGGGTCAGATCGACAACCGCCGGCGCTCAAGGCGCACCGGCGCGCAGCCACTGAAACAGGTCGGCCGCAATGCGGTCGGCGGCATGGCCGTCCCAGTACTCGGGCACGCGGCCGCGCTTGCCTTCACCGCGCAGGATCTCGGCCACGCCGTTCAGGATGGCAACGCGGTCGCGGCCCACCAGGGTGTTGGTGCCCTGCTCGGCGGTGATCGGCCGCTCGGTGTTCTCGCGCAGCGTCAGGCAGGGCACGCCCAATGCAGTGGTCTCTTCCTGCAGGCCGCCGGAATCAGTGAGCACCAGCGTGGCATCACGCATCAGGCCGAGCATCTCAAGGTAGCCCTGCGGCGGCAGCAGCGCCATGCGCTGCGCATCGATCATGCCCGCCAGGCCGAAACGGTCGATGTTGTTGCGCGTGCGCGGGTGCAGCGCAAACACCAGTGGCAGTTGGGCTGACACTTCGCCCAGCACGCCCAGCAGCGCGCGCAGGGTGTCGGCGTCGTCCACATTGGATGGCCGGTGCAGCGTGACCACGCCGTAACCCTTGGGATGGGCGATCAGCGCAGGGGCCAGGCCGTGGGCCTGCAGCGTGTCGGCCACCGGCCTGGCTTTGGGGCTGTTGGCCACCAGCGAATCGATCATCACGTTGCCGGCAAAACACACCCGCTCGGCGGCGATGCCTTCGCGCAGCAGGTTGTCGAGCGCACTGCGCTCGGTGGTGTAGAGGCGGTCGGCCACCTGGTCGGTGAGCACGCGGTTGATCTCCTCGGGCATCTTGCGGTCCCAGCTGCGCAGGCCGGCTTCCACGTGCACCACGGGCACGCCCTTCTTCACCGCCACCAGGGTGCAGGCCAGCGTGGAATTCACGTCGCCGACCACCAGCACGCATGCGGGCTGGTGTTCATCCAGGGCTGGCTCGAAGCGCTTCATCACCTCGGCGGTCTGCACGGCGTGCGAGCCCGAACCGACCTCCAGGTTCAGGTCAGGCCGCGGCAGACCCAGGTCGTCGAACAGCTGGTGGCTCATGCCCTGGTCGTAGTGCTGGCCGGTGTGCACCAGCAGGGCCGGGATCGGCGGCTGGTGGCTGGCCAGCGCACGCAGGATGGGCGCCATCTTCATGAAGTTGGGCCTGGCACCCACGACGCACATCACGGCACCCGTGCGCGGGCGAGCGGCATCGGCCGGCTGGTTTATCACTTCGGTCCTTCGTTGGGCGGCTTCGTCACTGCGGCGACCAGCTGCTGCAACATCGCCAGCACCTGCAGGTTGCTGCGCTCCAGGCGCAGCAGGCCGCGCTCCAGGCGCTGGATCTGGTCGCCACGCTGGTCGGCCGACAGGCGGCTGAGCTGGCGCGACATGGTGTCGGCTGCGGCCGGGTCCAGCTGCAGCTGGCCGAGATCGACGTCCAGTGTGGCGGCGCTGGTGGTGGGCCCGGCGTTCGACAGGTCGGCAGGCATGCTGTCGGCCATGACTGGCCGGCGCGCCGGCACGGCCGCTTCCTGGGCGAATTCCTTCACCACCTCGTCGACGTCGGCCTGCTCCAGGTGCGTCTTGCCGGCCAGAAAACCGGCCAGCAGCACCCTGTCGCATATCGAGTTGATGCGCCGCGGGATGCCCCCGCTGGCCTTGTAGATGGCCTCGAAGGCCTCGGGCGAGAAGCCGGGCTTGCCGGTGGACCCGGCGCACTTGAGCCGGTGCTCGATGTAGTGCTGGGTCTCGTCCAGGTCCATCGGCCCGATGTGGCAGGTGGCCGCCACACGCTGGCGGAATTGCTCCATCTCGGGCCGCTGCAAGATCTCGCGGAACTCGGGCTGGCCCACCAGAAAACTCTGCATCAGCGCCTGGTTGCCGAACTGGAAGTTCGACAGCATGCGCAGCTCTTCCACCGCGCGTGGCGTGAGGTTCTGCGCCTCGTCGACGATCAGCAGGCAGCGCTTGCCCTTGGATGTCTGGCTGATCAGGAAGGCCTCCAGCGTGATGAGCAACTCGCTCTTCGGAACATCCTTCACCTTGAAGCCGAAGGACGCGCCCACCATGCGCAGGGTGTCTTCGGCGCCCAGCTGGGTGGTGACCAGATGGCCGACCACCACGTTGGTGCCATGCAGGCTGTCGATCAACGCGCGCAGCAGCGTGGTCTTGCCGGCCCCGATCTCGCCGGTGATGACGATGAAGCCCTCATTGCGCGAAACGCCGTAATCCAGATAAGCCTTCGCGCGCCGGTGCTGCTTGCTGCCGAAGTAGAAGCTGGGGTCGGGGTTGAGCTGGAAGGGCTTGTTGGTGAGCCCATAGAAAGATTCGTACATGGCTTAGAACCGCTGGCCGTAGGTGGCGGTGATGGCGTTCTCGTCGTAGGACTGCGGGCTGCCGGTGAACAGCGCCCGGCGCAGTGACAGCGCCACGGTGCTGTCGACGGTGAGCCTGCTGCTGTACTGCACCTCGGCCTGCCGTTGCCGGGTCGACTGCTGCTGGCTGCCACTGGCCCGCTGCGAGCTGAGTTGCACCACCAGCGACGACTGCGGTGTCAGCCGGTGCGACATGGCCAGCGACAGGCCGTGCTGCAGCACCTCGGCATTGCCACTCAGGTCGTCCAGCGCACTGGTACTGCCATCTGCCCGCCGGCTGGCGGTGCTGGTCCAGCTGACCACGGCGGTGTTGCGTGGCCCTGTCCAGGCGGCGGAGAGCAGATGCTGATCCTGCACCGTGGCGGCCGACTGCAGGAAGCCCGGATTGATCTGCTGGCCAGGGTCGATGCCCTGGTCGCGCAGCCGCCGGTTGACCAGGTCGGCACGCAGGGCGGGGTCTGGCTGTTCCGAGGCAAGCTGCGCGAAGAACAGGTCGAACACGGTCGCGCGCAAGCCCGCGCCCTGGCTGCCGCCCGTCGACAGGCTGCGGCCATTGCGGTAGCTGAAGACCGTGCGCGGGGTGCGGTGCTCCACCGTCACCGCATACGACCGGCCGAAGAAGCGGTTCTCCATCTCGGCCGACACGCGGGTGATGGGCGACGGTGCCCACACCGCGCCGACACCCCAGGTGGTGTAGCCCCGGGAGTCGATGCTGGCCAGATCGGTGCGCTCACGGCCGACCGTGCTGCTGAGTTGCAGGTCAAGCTCGTTCAAATCCAGCAGCAGGCCACCAGACACACGGTCGGAGCGGGTGCTGCGCCCCTGCTTGAAATCGGTTTCCTGAAACGTTGCATCCAGGTTCCAGCGCAGGCGGGCACTGCTGGCGGGTTCCAGACGCAGCGTCGCACTGGTGTTGCTGCTGTCACCGGCACTGCCGGATGCGGCGTTGCTCAGGCCGTAGCCCAAGGTTGCGGTGTAGCGCACAGCGGGGCCGAGGACGCCACGCAGGGTGGGTGTCAGTTGCAGCGTGCGCACCTCGGTGGTGTTGGCATTCGCATCGGTGCCGCTGCCGGGCTGCACACCGAATGCCGAGATCGCGCTGCGTGCAATGCTGGCCGATGCGACCATCTGCAGCCGGTCGTCAAGCAGGTCTGCCACGACATTGGCACGCAAGGCGTTCTGCATCGCGTTCTTGTCGCTGTGGCGGGCATAGAGCAGGCCGGTCAGACCATAGTCGACGATGCCGCGCACGACACCTGCATTGCTGCGCAGGCCGATGCCAGCGCTCACCCGCGTGATGGCATCGGACCTGGGGCTGTCGCTGCTGAGCGCGTAGTTGTCGGTGAACACCTGCGACACGCTGAGGCTGGGTTCGACGGCCAACTGGCGCGGCACCGTGGCAGACACGCCGTCCGCAGCAAATGCGCCAGACGCGGCCCAGCAACCGGCCAATGCAAGCGGCACGCAACGCAGCCGCACACGCAGCACGAGCAACTGGCGCAGTCGATCAGCCTGCCTTCGGCGCATCCGGCTGTCCATGCAGTCGATGGGGCGCGCCGGCGCCAGCGGCGGGCGCCGGATCCCGGTCACCGTCACCGTAACCGTAGCTGCCGGATTCACCATAGCCATAGCCGTAGCCATAACCGTAGCCATACGCGCCCTGGGAGTCGGTTCGCGCCTTGTTGAGCAGCATCATGCGGATGGGGCACTGCTCGATCGTGGACAGGGCATGCTGCACGTCGGCCTGCAGTGTCTTGCCCGCCTGCACCACCAGCACCACCTGGCCCATTTGCGTCGCCAGCACGCGCGACTCGGTGGTCAGCAGCAAGGGCGGGGAGTCGAAGATGATGATGCGGTCAGGGTAGCGAGAAGCCATGTCTGCCAGCAGCTTGCGCATGGCGTCGCTGGCCAGCAACTCGGTGGACTTGGGATGCGGCCGGCCGCTTGGCAGGATAGTCAGCTTGTCGATGTTGGTGCGCATCAGCACGTCGCTCATCTCGGCCTTGCCTTCCAGCAGGTCGAGCAGCCCGGGCGCCTCGCCCACACCCAGCTTCTTCAGCACCGACGGCCGCGCCACGTCCGCGTCCACCAGCATCACCGTGTGGTCAAGCTCCGAGGCGATGCTCATCGCCAGGTTGATCGCGGTGAAGCTCTTGCCTTCGCCCGGCATGGCGCTGGTCATCATGATCAGGTTGCCGTGGTTGATGCTGGCCGCGCCCCGGCCCAGGGCGTTGGCGATCAGCGGGCGCTTGATCACCCGGTACTGGTCGGCCATGTGCGACCGCGGCGCCGAAGGCACCAGAAACCCGGCGGCTGCCAGCGCCACCAGATCCAGCTCGATCAGCTTGGACGCGGCATGGACCACTGGTGTGGCCGAGTGGGCCGATTCGGCCAACCGGACCTGTTGTGCGGCCGGCACAGCGGCCGGTGCCTCAGCGGCCCACACGGTCTCGTCGGGCAACTCGATACCTGCTGCGCGGATCTTGGCCAGCCGTTCGGCGGCCTGTTCAATCAAGCTGCTCATGGGTTCAGCCTAGTTGCCGCCCGGCAATGATGGACACGGTGACCACAGCCACCAGGTAAGAAGCCAGCAAGCTGCCGGTTCCGAAGAAGAATCTGAACCTGCTCGACCGCTCGCGTCGCTTGTCATCGTCGCTCAGGATCATCGACACCACGCCCAACAGCGGCAAGCCGGTGCTGGTACGCAGTTGCTGCACGTCATCAAAGACCGGGCGCACCTGGCTGGCGACGAAAGTCGTCACCAGGCCGGCTGCGACGGCAGCGGCCAATGCCGCCAACAACAGCAACATGCGGTTCGGCGACACGGGGCGCGGTGACACGCGCGGCGGGTCGATGAGGCGGAAGTCCACCATGCCGGACGCCATGTCGAGATCCCCTGACATCACGGCCGATTGCCGTCGTGTCACAAGGTCCTCGTAGTTTTTCTTGACGATGGCGTAGTCGCGGTTGAGCTGTGCCGCCTCTGCCTCAAGCTGGGGCGAAGTTCGCGTGAGCGCCCTGGCCTGCGCCTGGCGCGACTGGAACTCGCTGACGCGGGCACGCAGTGCAGCCACCTGCACCTCGGACGTCGCCAGAATGCGGGCCAGTTCCTGCACCGCAAGGTTGGTTGCCGCGCCCGCGCCGCTGTTGCCCGAAGGCATCGCCGTCGCCATCGCTGACCGGCGCAGCTCGGCCACTTCCCTGGCCTTTTGCTTCTCAAGTTCGGCGATCAGCCGGCGGGTGCTGACGACATCGGGATGCTGGTCGGTGAACCGCTGCATCAAGCTGTCGAGATTGCGACGCTGCGCTTCCAGGCGTGCATCGATTTCTGGCGTTGCCACGGCAAGCGCAGACTCTTGCAGCAGGCTCTGCGTGGCGAGGTCGGCTTGGGAGCCGGTCTTCTCCAGGTCCATCTGCTTCTTGGCGGCATCGCGCGACTGCTCTGCCTCGCGCAGCTGCAGCCTGGAGTCCTCCAGGGTCTGCGTCACCTCCATCAGGCGCGACGCCGAATCCTTGCCATCGCCGGTCTGCATGTCCAGATTGCGCAGACGGAAATCCTTCAACCGACCTTCGGCCTCTTCGAGTTTGCTTTCAAAGGTCTTGATCTGTTCGTCCAGGAAGACCTTGGCCGAATCGGTGTCCTTGCGGCTGGCACCCAGGCTGGACTCGACGAAGATCGACACCATCGACTGGATCACCCGCTTGGCCTTGTCCCTGTCTGCATCCACGTAGTTCAGCGAATACAGGTTGTCACGGCCGGTGCTCCTGATCTCGACCGTCTTCATCAGGCTCTCGATCAGCCCGTCCTGTTGGGCCTTGGTTTCGCTCTTGAGGTCGAGATCGGCCATCCGCACCAATTTTTCGATGTTGGGCCGGCTGATCAGCGTGCGGCTGAGCATGTTCACCTGCTGATCCACATTCGGCTGGACCGCCAAGCCCGACATCAGCGGCTTGAGAATGGACTGCGTGTCAACGAAGATCCGCGCCGCCGCCTCATAGCGGTCCGGCACCTTGAACGCCACGACCGCGCCCACGATGCCCACGACCCACGCGACGATCAGGCCGGACCATCGGAACCGCCACATCCCGCGGACGATCGATTTGACTTGCGCGATCAGCTCTTCCATGTTCTTGGGCTCAGGCGTGTGGGTGCTTGCAGCTGGCGGGGTGGCTCAGAACAGGCTCTGCGGAATCACCAGGATGTCACCCGGCTTCATCTCGACATTGGCGGACAGATCGCCGCGCTTGATCAGGTCTTTCAGCCGCACCGCGTACTGCTTGCCACCGTCACCGGTGCGCAGGATCGACGCGCTGTTGCCGGCAGCAAAGTCGGTGAGGCCGCCCACGGCGATCATCACGTCCAGCAAGGTCATGTTCTTCTTGTAGTTCAGGAACTGCGGCCTGGCCGCCTCGCCGACCACACGGATCTGCTCGCCGTAGGGCCCGACGAAGCCGGTGACCAGCACGGTGACGACCGGGTCGCGCACGTACTTGGCGAGTTGGGTCTCGATGTCGCGCGCCAGCTGGGTGGATGTCTTGCCCTGGGCGATGATTTCTTCCACCAAAGGCGCTGCCACCTTGCCGTCCGGGCGCACCGGCACTGACATCGACAACTCAGGGTTGCGCCAGACGATGATGTTGAGCGCGTCGCCCGCACCGATGATGTAGGTGTAGCTGTCTGAGGAGCCGGCCGTGGCTGGCGCAGGCGGCAACGTGGGGCCGGAGGCGCAGCCGAGCAGCACGACACAGCCACACACGGTGACCGCTGCCCAACGAAGGGTTGAATAGAGCTTCAGCAACATGTCCGGTCCTTGGGTTTGAAATAAGTCGGTATCGAGGCACCCAGACGTTGCCGTCGCCACTTCATCGGTCAATTCCAACGTTGACAATGCCTATTCCGCTGGCTTTGGATGATCGCATATGCCGCCAACCGGTCTGCCCCCAACGCTGCAGATGAACTGGCGCTCCAGCCAAGACTTCACGCTTTGCCGACCTTCGGTCCCAGCAAGTCGAACCCAGCAAGTCAGACCCCTGCACCGGCCTGGCAGCTGACTTGTCATTCCCTTGCAACAACGTGGGCCACCAGCGCAGTCCAGTTGTCAGCCATAGATGCTCCGAGGACATGCCCGTCAGACGCGATGCAGTGTGGCTGGTCAGCTGAGCTGGCAGGGGCCAGCATCCTTGCTCTTGGGTTGACGGTCATCCGAATCGGGCAAGATCCGCATTGGTCGTGGTGGCGATTGAGCCCAGATTGCCAGGGCGGCGTGTTCCGTCGAGATTGGATTGAACGTGCGGCAACAGCACCGACCGTCGAGGAGTCACGAGATGCAGGCTTGCAACAATTTTCAGCGACCATCGGTGGCGCTACCGCGTGGTCTGAAGCAGGCTGAGCGGCAGATGCCTGAATCGACCTTGGCCTTGGGTCGGAGGCTCTCATTTTGAAGACCGTCTTGCTGACCGGCGGTACCGGCACCATTGGCAGCGCACTGGTGCCGCGCCTGTTGGCTGACAGTGACAGTACGCTCATCCTGCTGGTGCGCGCGCACGACGACGCCGCCTTGCGAAACCGCCTGGCCGCAATGCTGCCGCACTGGGGCTTGGCGTCCGGCGCGCAGCTAGAAAGTCGCCTGCACCTGGTGCGCGGCGACATCTCCCTGCCCGGTTTCGGGCTTCAGCCGGCCACGATGGCTGACCTCGCTCGGCAGATCACCCACATCGTCCACTGTGCCGCCAGCGTCAAACTGAACATGCCGATGGCCCAGGCATTGGCCACCGCCGTGGTACCAACCCGCACACTGCTCGCACTGTCCCGCCTGGCTGCGACCGCAGGGACGCTGCAGAAGGTCGATGTGGTCAGCACGGTCGGCGTGTGGGGTCGCAGCCCTGGCTGCATGCCAGAACGCCGCCTTCCCGAAGTCATGCACTTTCACAATACTTACGAGGAGGCCAAGGCAGAAGCTGAGCGTGTGATTTGGGCCGACGGAGACGGCCTGCCGATCACCGTGCACCGACCCAGCATGGTGGTGGGCGACACCCAGACCGGTCGCGTTACTAATTTTCAGGTTTTTTATCATTTATGCGAATTTCTGTCAGGCACCCGCACGATCGGCGTGATGCCGAATCTGGGCCAGACGCGCCTCGATACGGTGCCGGTGGATTGGGTCGCCGACGCCATAGCCTGGTCGAGCGCCACGCCCGAGACCATCGGCCGCATCTTCCACCTCTGTTCCGGCCCCGATGAGGCGATCGGTCTGGTCGCACTGCAACAGACAGTTCGGCAGACCTGGCAGGCTGCCGGCCGGCGCGTCCCCCGCTTGCTCACGGTCGACCGCCAGTGGCTGGAACGGCTGATACCTGTCTTCGGCCTGCTCGCTGGGGCCAGGAGCCGCCGTGCGTTGCGTGGCCTGTCGCCAGTGCTGGCCTACCTGGCCGAGGATCAGAGCTTCGCCAATGAACAGACGGCACAGCAACTGGCCAAAGCCGGGCTTCCTGTGCCGCGCGTGCAGGACTACCTCGCCACCGTGCTCGACTACTACCTGCAACGGCGGGCTGTGGAAGCGCAGACATGACCGCCAGGACCATGCAGGCGGACACCATCCCTGCACTGTTGGCTCAGCGGTGCGCGGCAACCCCGGGTGGCACAGCCTATCTGCAAGAGGTCGGCAACGGCCAGTGGCAACGGACGACCTGGAGCGAGTTTGCAGCACAGGTGCAGCGGCTGCACCTCGCCCTGGCCGGCGCCGGTCTTCGACACGGTGACCGCATGGCCTTGATCGCGCCAGTCTCGCTGCAATGGGAATGCCTGCATCACGCCGCGCTCGGTCTGGGGGTGGTGGTGGTGGGGCTGGACGCGCATGACCTGCCGCAGCGCCTGGCCGACATGCTGGACCAGGCCAACGTTTCGGCGATCGTCACAAGCAGCCGGCGTGCCGTGTCGGGGGCGACGCCAGAGCGACTGGCCGCGTGCAAACTGCTGCTTGACCTGTCGTCGGCTGCCCCAGACACGGATTCCAGCCACGGCTGGCATGTCTGGACTGACCTGGACCGTCTGGCCGCCAGTTCCGCCTGTGGCAGCAGCCTGTCGCCGGCGGCGGTGGCTGCGGGCGATCTGGCCACCATCATCTTCACATCCGGCACCACGGGTGCTCCCAAAGGCATTGCCTTCAGCCACGGCCAGGTCATCCTGGCTGTCACAGCCATCTGCGACGCATTCAGTTTTGCCGGGCCACACACCCATCTGCTGTGCTGGCTGCCGCTGTCGAATCTCTTCCAGCGGATCGTGAACCTGGCCGCCCTGCGCCAAGGCCCGGCCACCTACCTGCTGGGCGACCCGCGGCGGGTGATGGATGCGGTGGCCAGTGCCAACCCGGACATCTTCATCGGCGTGCCGCGGTTCTACGAAAAGCTGCGGGCGGGGATTCTGTCCAGTCTCGCGGCGCGCCCCCCGTTCAGCCGCGCGGTCGTGCACTGGGCCTGGGGCATCGGCCGCCAACTGCAGGCAGTTCGGCGCACCGGCGGCCCGCCGCCCAGGTGGCTTGCGCTGCTGCACCAGTGCGCCGATCGCCTGGTGCTGCGGCGTGTGCGCGCCGTGATGGGCGATCGCCTTCAATGCATGGTCTCGGGGTCGGCACCCTTGCCGAGACAGGTTCTGGAGGATCTGCAAGCCCTGGGCTGGCTGGTTCTGGAAAGTTACGGCACCAGCGAGAACATCCTGCCGATGGCCATGAACCGGATCGACGCCCATCGCATGGGCACCGTCGGGCGGCCGGTGGCGGGCAACGAGATCGACATCGCCGCCGATGGCGCCATCCGGGTGCGCGGGCCGGGCATGTTCCATGGCTACCTGGGCCAGCCGGCGTCGTCTGCGCTGGACGCAGACGGCTGGTACCAAACCGGTGACATCGGCACGCGCGACGCGGACGGCTTCCTCACCCTCACAGGCCGGTCCAGCGACCTGATCAAGACCTCGACCGGCCGCCGGATCGCTCCGGCAGGCATCGAAAGCGTGCTGGGCGCCGTGCCCGGCATCGACCAGGCCATCGTTTTGGGCGCCGGTCGCAAGTGTGCAGTGGCACTGTGCACTTGCACTTCGGCTCAGCCGGCAGCAGCTGTGCGCCTGGCCATCGAGCCAGCCTTGCGCGCCGCCCTGTCCGGTTTGAGTGACCACGAGCGGCCCGCAGCCATTGCGCTGTTGCCCCGGGCCTTCAGCATCGACGATGGCGACCTGACACCGAACCTGAAGATGCGGCGCGATGCGATTGCCCGGCGGCACGCGGCGTTGGTGGACGTGCTGTATGACGCCATCGACAACGGCGGCAGCGACCGCCCGGACGTGCTGGTACTGACTTGACTGGAGAGACGCCCTTGTCCCAGGAGCCCGTTGCGCTGTTGAGCGAAGTCACGAAGTCGTACCGGCTCGACGCCGTCGAGGTGCCGGTCCTGCAGGGCATCAACCTGTTGATCCGGCCCGGCCACTTCACCGTGCTGCTGGGGCCATCGGGCAGCGGGAAGACGACCTTGCTGAACCTGGTGGGCTGCATCGACCGCCCCGACACAGGCCGGGTGGTGGTGGCTGGCCAGCCCATCGACGAACTGGACGACGATGCACTGTCCGACTTCCGCGCTGCCAACATCGGCTTCATCTTCCAGAACTTCAACCTGATCCCGGTGCTGAGCGCTTTCGAGAACATCGAGTACCCACTGGTGCTGGCTGGCATGGACCCAGGCCGCCGCAGGAAGCGTGTGGAGCGCCTGCTCAAGGCGGTGGGGCTGGCCGACCGCGCCAACAACCTGCCGGGGCAGCTCTCTGGCGGGCAACGTCAGCGTGTCGCCATCGCACGCGCGCTGGCGCGCAAGCCCAAGCTGGTGATCGCCGATGAACCGACGGCCAACCTCGACAGCAAGACTGGCGCCGCCATCATCCGGCTGATGCGCAAGGTGCAGGAGCGCTACAAGATCTCCTTCATCTTTTCGTCGCATGACCGCAGCCTGATGAATGCGGCGGACGACCTGATCACCCTGCGCGATGGCGTGATCCAGTCGATCCGGCGCAAGCCCATACTGGTGCAAGACACCGCAGCAAGGGAAGACCTCGATGACGACAACCCAGCAACCGAACCGGCCGGCGACTGGCATGACTAGCGCAGTCAAGCCGGGCCGGATACCCGCCGCGCCGTCGACAGCTTCGTTGCTCAGCCCTGAAGCTGTCGCCGCACTGCGCGATGCCATCGGCGCAGACCATGTCTGTACCGGTCCGGAAGAGCTCGATCGGTACTCGCGCTGCACCATTCCCTGGGAGCGCCGGTGCGGCGCCGTGGTGTTTCCGGGCAGCGCGGAGGATGTGTCTGCGGTCCTGAAGGCAGCCAACCGGCACCGCCTGAAGGTGTGGCCGTTCAGCGGCGGGCGCAACTGGGGTTACGGCACCACGCTGTCCACCGAAGACGGCGCGGTGGTGATGGTGCTGCACCGCATGAACCGCGTGCTGGAGGTGAACGAGGAACTGGCCTACGCGGTCATCGAGCCCGGCGTCACCTACGGGCAGCTCAATGCCCACCTCAAGCAGCACGGCTACAAGCTGTGGGTCGACTGCATCGACGGCACATCCCAGGGCAGCGTGATCGGCAATGCACTCGACCGCGGCGTCGGCGAGACGCCGTATGGCGACCACTTCGGCAATCTGTGCGGCATCGAGGTGGTGCTGCCCGACGGCAGCATCGTGCCGATCGGCGGTGACGACCACGGCCCGAAGACCTGGCACCTGCACAAGTGGGGTGTGGGGCCCTATCTGGAAGGCATGTTCACCCAGTCCAACTTCGGCGTGGTCACGCGGGCTGGGCTTTGGCTGATGCCAGAGCCGGAGGCCTACAACTCATGGGTGTTCGAGGT
>JBBRVT010000079.1:0-12421 GCA_038246615.1 Burkholderiales bacterium | reverse complement strand
TATCGACCAGTTGAAGATCACGTCGATCTACATCGAGCAAGGCGCCACGCTGAAGCGCTTCTCGGCGCGCGCCAAAGGCCGCGGCAACCGCATCAGCAAGCCGACTTGTCACATCTATGTGACGGTTGGCAACTGAGGCTAAGGGAAGACCATGGGACAAAAGATCCATCCGACCGGGTTCCGCCTGTCAGTCACCCGGGCGTGGGCGTCGCGCTGGTACGCGTCGAGCCGCAACTTCGCCGGCATGCTGGCCGAAGACCTCGACGTTCGCGAGTACCTCAAGAAGAAGCTCAAGAATGCCGCTGTCTCGCGCATCCTGATCGAGCGCCCCGCCAAGAATGCACGCATCACGATCTTCTCGGCTCGCCCGGGTGTGGTGATCGGCAAGAAGGGTGAGGACATCGAGAACCTGAAGGCAGAACTCGCGCGCCGCCTGAAGGTGCCGGTGGCGGTGAACATCGAAGAGGTGCGCAAGCCCGAGATCGATGCCCAGCTGATTGCCGATTCGATCACCCAGCAGCTCGAAAAGCGCATCATGTTCCGCCGCGCCATGAAGCGCGCGATGCAGAACGCGATGCGCCTGGGCGCGCAGGGCATCAAGATCATGAGCGCCGGGCGCCTGAACGGTATCGAGATCGCTCGAACCGAGTGGTACCGCGAAGGCCGCGTGCCCTTGCACACCCTGCGCGCCGACATCGATTACGGCTTCTCTGAAGCCAAGACGACGTACGGCGTGATCGGCGTCAAGGTCTGGGTGTACCGCGGTGACAACCTGGGTCGCGGTGACGCGCCTGGCGCTGCCAAAACCGATTCGCCGGACGACGATCGTCGCCCGCGCCGTGGCCCTCGCCCCGGTGGCCCTGCGGGCCCAGGCTCGCCTGACCGCCGTGGCCCCCGCCCCGGTGGTGACCGTGGACCGCGTGCCGATGCCGCCCCTGCCGAAGTTCGGCCGGCTGAACTGGGTGCAGATGGCCGGCCGGCCGCCAAGCGCGTGCGCAAGGTGCCCGCGCCTGGCACCGGCACCGCCTAAGGAGTAGAACAACATGCTGCAACCAGCACGTCGCAAGTACCGCAAGGAGCAGAAGGGCCGCAACACGGGTGTTGCCACCCGCGGCGCCAAAGTTTCCTTCGGTGAATTCGGCCTCAAGGCCACTGAGCGCGGCCGCATCACTGCGCGCCAGATCGAAGCGGCACGACGGGCGATTTCCCGCCATATCAAGCGCGGCGGCCGCATCTTCATCCGCATCTTCCCGGACAAGCCGATCTCGCAAAAGCCGGCCGAGGTCCGCATGGGCAACGGCAAGGGCAACCCTGAGTACTACGTGGCCGAAATCGTGCCGGGCAAAGTGCTGTACGAACTGAATGGTGTGCCGGAGACCCTGGCGCGCGAGGCGTTCACGCTCGCCGCAGCCAAGCTGCCGCTGCGCTGTACCTTCGTCGTGCGCCAGGTCGGCACTTGAACACGGAGCACGCCATGACCAAAGCATCCGAACTTCGCGCCAAGGACGTTGCAGGCCTCGAGAAGGAGGTCAATGACCTCCTGAAGGCCCACTTCGGCCTGCGCATGCAGAAGGCCACGCAGCAGCTGGCCAACCACCAAACGCTGGGCCAGACGAAGCGCGACATCGCACGCGCCAAGACCATCCTGGCCGAGAAGAAGAAGGGAGCCGCCAAGTGAGCGAAGCCCAAGTCCAAACGGCCCCGGCCGCCGCACCTGCCGCACCGGTCAAGAACACGCGCACCCTGGTGGGCCGCGTGGTCAGCGACAAGCGCAGCAAGACCGTCACTGTGCTCGTCGAGAGCCGAGTCACGCATGCGCTCTACGGCAAGATCGTCGGCCGCTCGCGCAAGTACCAGGCCCATGATGAGAAGGGCGACTACCACCTGGGTGATCAGGTCGAGATCGCCGAAGGCCGGCCGATCAGCAAGACCAAGTCGTGGGTGGTGACACGGCTGATCAAGAAGGCCGGGCTGGTTTAAGCCCTCGCCGCTGCGGGGGCCATGCTGCCCCCATCAGGCTGCAGACGGCCGGACTGCTGGGATACTGGCAGCCGGCCGTTTTTTCATGGCTACATCACGTTCGCGTTTCACACGAGGAGATAGAGATGATCAAGGTTGGTGACAAGCTGCCTGTGGGTACGTTGAGCGAATTTGTCGAGGTCGAGGGCAATGGTTGCGCAATCGGCCCGAACAACTTCGACATCGCCAAGGCGACGGCGGGCAAGAAGATCGCGGTGTTTGCGCTGCCTGGCGCCTACACGCCCACCTGCTCGGCCAAGCATGTCCCCGGCTATGTGCAGCATGCCGACGCCCTGAAGGCAGCCGGCATCGACGAGATCTGGTGCGTCAGCGTCAACGACGCCTTCGTGATGGGCGCCTGGGGCCGTGACCAACACACCGGCGGCAAGGTGCGCATGATGGCCGATGGCAGTGCCGACTTCACCAAGGCCACCGGGCTGACCTTGGACCTCACTTCCCGCGGCATGGGCCTGCGCAGCAACCGCTATTCGATGTTGGTGGTCGATGGCGAGGTGAAGACACTGAACATCGAAGGTCCCGGAAAGTTCGAGGTCAGCGACGCCGAAACCATGCTGGCCCAGGCCAAGACCACACAGGCCTGAGCGAACGAAAGATATTGCGCACAGGCGCTTGACCGGCGCTTGTGAAAGCAAGCATAATCAAGAGCTTCGCCGAAAGGCTCTGGGGCGGTGATCGCCGAGCCCAGTACTTTCGGATCCGCCCAAACGTGAATGACGACAGCAGTGCGGCTTCGGTGCTGCCGCTGAGTCAGAGACGACGGGCCCAAGACTGACCGACAAGCCCTGCTGCAAAGCGGGTGTCTGACGGGTCAAGTTGGGGACACAAATGATCCAAATGCAATCGCGGCTTGACGTCGCAGACAACACGGGCGCCAAGTCCGTCATGTGCATCAAGGTGCTCGGTGGCTCCAAGCGTCGGTATGCCAGCATTGGCGACATCATCAAGGTGTCGATCAAAGAGGCTGCTCCGCGCGGCCGCGTCAAAAAAGGCGAGGTCTACAGCGCCGTGGTGGTGCGCACTGCCAAGGGCGTGCGCCGGCAAGATGGTTCGCTGGTGAAGTTCGACGGCAATGCCGCCGTTCTGCTCAACGCCAAGCTCGAGCCGATCGGCACCCGCATCTTCGGGCCGGTGACACGCGAACTGCGCACAGAGCGATTCATGAAGATCGTGTCGCTTGCACCTGAAGTGCTGTAAGCCAGTCACGCAGGCATCAGGACATCCAGCCATGAACAAGATTCGCAAGGGCGACCAAGTCATCGTTTTGACCGGTCGCGACAAGGGCAAGCGGGGCACCGTGACCCTGCGCGTTGACGACGACCATGTGATCGTCGACGGCGTCAACATGGTCAAGAAGCACGTCAAGCCGAACCCGATGAAGGGCACCACTGGCGGCGTGATCGACAAGACCATGCCGATCAACCAGTCGAACGTGGCGATCTTCAATGCCGCCACCGGCAAGCCCGACCGTGTGGGCGCCAAGATCCTTGCCGACGGCAAGAAGGTCCGCGTCTACAAGTCCAGCGGCGAAGAGATCAAGGCCTGAGGCCTGCGAAAGATTGAAGGGTAAGCCATGGCTCGTCTGCAACAGTTTTACCGCGAGAAGGTCGTCCCCGATCTGGTCGCCAAGTTCGGCTACAAGTCGGTGATGGAAGTGCCGCGCCTGTCCAAGATCACGCTGAACATGGGCGTGAGCGAGGCGGTCGCCGACAAGAAGGTGATGGACCACGCCGTCGGCGACCTCACCAAGATCGCCGGCCAGAAGCCGGTTGTCACGAAGTCGAAAAGACCGATTGCCGGTTTCAAGATTCGTGAAGGTCTGGCCATCGGCTGCATGGTCACGCTGCGTGGTGTGCAGATGTACGAGTTCCTGGACCGCTTTGTCACCATCGCGTTGCCCCGGGTGCGCGACTTCCGCGGCATCTCGGGCCGATCGTTCGATGGCCGTGGCAACTACAACGTGGGCGTGAAAGAGCAGATCATCTTTCCCGAGATCGAGTACGACAAGATCGACGCGATCCGTGGCATGAACATCAGCTTCACCACCACCGCCAGAAACGACGACGAGGCCAAGGCCTTGTTCGCGGCCTTCCGTTTCCCCTTCAAGAACTGAGTCGAACGATGGCCAAACAATCCCTGATTCAGCGCGAAGAGAAGCGTGAAAAGCTGGTTGCCAAGTTCGCCAAGCAGTACGCCGAACTCAAGGCGACTGCGAACGACGCCAAGAGGAGCGACGAAGAGCGCTACCTGGCCCGGCTCGAGCTGCAGAAGCTGCCCCGCAATGCTTTCCCGACCCGTTTGCGCAACCGCTGCGGGCTGACCGGTCGTCCGCGCGGTACGTTCCGCACCTTCGGCCTCGGCCGCAGCAAGATCCGTGAACTCGCCTTCAAGGGCGATATTCCCGGCATCACCAAGGCCAGCTGGTAAGCGGCTCGAGCAGGAGAAATCACAATGAGCATGAGTGATCCCATCGCCGACATGCTGACGCGCATTCGCAATGCGCAGTCGGTGCAGAAGGCGATCGTCTCGATGCCTTCGTCGAAGGTCAAGGTGGCCATTGCCCAGGTCCTGATGGACGAGGGCTACATCGACGGCTTCCAGGTCAAGACCGAGGGTGCGAAGAGCGAACTCGAAGTGGCGCTGAAGTACTACGCAGGCAAACCGGTGATCGAGCGCATCGAACGCGTGAGCCGCCCCGGCCTGCGTGTCTACAAGGGCCGTGATGCGATTCCGCAAGTCATGAACGGCCTGGGTGTGGCGATCGTCACCACCCCCAAGGGCGTCATGACCGACCGCAAGGCCCGCCAGACCGGTGTCGGTGGCGAAGTGCTTTGCTACGTGGCCTGACCGGCGAAGGAGAGACAAGAATGTCCCGCGTTGGAAAAATGCCGATCACCGTGCCGCAGGGTGTGGATGTGCAGATCTCGGCTGGTCAGATCACCGTCAAGGGCGCCAACGGCACCCTCGTGCGCACCGCCAGTTCGCTGGTCCATGTCAAGATGGACGGTAATGTGATTTCGCTGGCGCCTGCCAATGATTCCGTGGCGGCCAATGCGATGAGCGGCACGCTGCGTGCCCTGATCAACAACATGGTCAACGGTGTGAGCAAGGGCTTCGAAAAGAAGCTCACCCTGGTTGGCGTGGGCTTCCGCGCCCAGGCTCAGGGTGCGAAGCTCAACCTGCAGATCGGTTTCTCGCACCCGGTCACCAAGGACATGCCTGCTGGCGTTTCGGTGGCCTGTGCCACGCCGACCGAGATCTTGATCAAGGGCGCTGACCGCCAAGCGGTTGGTCAGGTGGCCGCTGAAGTCCGCGCCATCCGCCCGCCCGAGCCCTACAAGGGCAAGGGGATCCGCTACGCCGATGAGCGCGTGGTGATCAAGGAAACCAAGAAGAAGTAAGGAGCCGATCATGCTGACGAAAAAAGAACAGCGCCTGCGTCGCTCCCGCCAGACGCGCGCCCGCATTGCCAACCAGGGTGCGGTGCGTCTCTCGGTGTTCCGTTCCAATCTGCACATCTACGCCAGCGTTGTCTCCGCTGACGGCACGCATGTGCTGGCTGCGGCATCGACGGCCGAGAAAGAGGTGCGCGAGCAATTGGGCAAGGACAAGGGCGGCAACACGGCCGCTGCCGTGCTGGTTGGCAAGCGCATCGCCGAGAGGGCCAAGGCCGCCGGCGTCGACAAGGTGGCGTTTGACCGGTCGGGCTTCGCCTACCATGGTCGCGTCAAGGCGCTGGCTGACGCCGCGCGTGAAGCCGGCCTGCAGTTCTGAGCGCTGAGAAAGAAACAAGCAAATGGCAAAGTTCACTCCCCGCGCCCAGACCGAGGGCAACGACGACGGTCTGAAGGAAAAGATGATCGCGGTCAACCGCGTCACCAAGGTCGTCAAGGGCGGCCGCACGCTGAGCTTCGCCGCGCTGACCGTGGTGGGCGACGGCGACGGCCGCATCGGCATGGGCAAGGGCAAGGCCAAGGAAGTGCCGGTGTCGGTGCAGAAGGCCATGGACTCGGCGCGCCGTGGCATGTTCAAGGTGCAGCTGCGCAACGGCACGGTGCACCACAACGTGCGCGGCGAGCACGGTGCTGCCAAGGTGCTGTTGGCGCCTGCGCCGGCTGGTACCGGCATCATCGCTGGCGGCCCGATGCGTGCAGTGTTCGAGGTGATGGGTGTCACAGACATCGTCGCCAAGAGCCTGGGCTCGAGCAACCCGTACAACATGGTGCGCGCCACGCTGGACGCACTGAAGCGCTCGACCACCGCCGCTGAAGTGGCGGCCAAGCGCGGCAAGACGGTTGAAGAGATCTTCAACTGATCTGGCCGCCACTGTCCCGGAGAAACACCCCATGTCGGACACGACCCAAGACAAGAAGACGCTCAAGGTCAGGCTCGTGAAGAGCCCGATTGGCTGCAAGCAGTCGCACCGCGCCACCGTGCGCGGCCTGGGCCTGCGCGGTGTCAACAGCGAGCGTGTGCTCGAAGACACCCCTGCAGTGCGCGGCATGATCAACAAGATCGCCTACCTGGTGCTGGTGGTCTAAACCCGCACGGCAGACGTCAGGAATCAACATGCAACTCAACTCCATCAAGCCGGCCGACGGCTCCAAGAAGGCCCGCCGCCGCGTCGGCCGCGGGATCGGCTCGGGTCTGGGCAAGACGGCTGGCCGTGGCCACAAAGGCCAGAAGTCACGTGCAGGTGGGTACCACAAGGTGGGCTTCGAAGGCGGACAGATGCCGCTGCAGCGGCGCCTGCCCAAGCGGGGCTTCAAGTCGCAGACGTTGAAGTACAACGGCCAGGTCACACTCACCGATCTGCAGCGCCTCGACCAGGACGAAGTCGACCTGGTGATGCTCAAGGCGGCTGGGCTGGTCGGGCAGATGATCAAGCATGTCAAGGTCATCAAGAGCGGTGAGCTGTCGCGCAAGGTGGTGCTCAAGGGCATTGTTGCCACCGCTGGTGCCAAGGCTGCCATCGAGGCAGCCGGCGGCGCATTGGCCTGATCGTCTGATTCTGTAGGCACCAGTTTTGGCAACTTCGGCAAACCAGCTGGCCAAGAGCGGCAAGTTCGGCGACCTTCGTCGCAGACTGGTGTTCTTGCTGCTCGCCTTGGTGGTTTATCGCCTCGGCGCGCATATTCCTGTCCCCGGCATCGATCCAAACCAGCTGCAGCAGCTGTTCAAGGGTCAGGAGGGCGGCATCCTGAGCTTGTTCAACATGTTCTCGGGTGGGGCCCTGTCGCGCTTCACCGTGTTCGCGCTGGGCATCATGCCGTACATCTCGGCGTCGATCATCATGCAGTTGATGGGCTACGTTGTGCCCACGCTGGAGGCGCTGAAGAAGGAAGGCGAAGCCGGCCGCCGCAAGATCACGCAGTACACCCGTTACGGCACCTTGGGCTTGGCGCTGTTCCAGAGTCTCGGCATCGCTTTGGCCCTGGAAGGCTCGGCAGGCCTGGTGATCGAGCCTGGTTTCGGTTTTCGGATGACCACGGTGGTCAGCCTGACTGCAGGCACCATATTCCTGATGTGGCTCGGCGAGCAGATCACCGAGCGCGGGCTGGGCAATGGCATCTCCATCCTGATCTTTGCCGGCATCGCCGCAGGGCTTCCTGGTGCGATGGCGGGTTTGTTCGAGCTGATCCGCACCGGTGCGATGAGCATCATCGCGGCGCTGTTCATCATCCTGCTGGTGATCGGCGTGACCTTCGTGGTGGTCTTCGTCGAGCGGGGGCAGCGCAAGATCTTGGTGAATTACGCCAAGCGCCAGGTTGGCAACAAGGTCTACGGTGGACAGTCGTCGCACCTGCCGCTGAAACTGAACATGTCGGGTGTGATCCCGCCGATCTTTGCTTCGTCGATCATCTTGCTGCCGGCCACCGTGGTGGGCTGGTTCGCTACCGGCGAGGGCATGCGCTGGCTGAAAGACATGTCGGCGGCGCTGTCGCCTGGGCAACCGATCTACGTGCTGTTGTATGCCGCGATGATCGTGTTCTTCTGTTTCTTCTACACCGCGCTGGTGTTCAACAGCCGCGAGACGGCAGACAACCTGAAGAAGAGCGGTGCTTTCATTCCTGGCATTCGACCGGGTGACCAGACCGCCAAGCACATCGACAAGATCCTGTCCCGGCTGACGCTGGCCGGTGCGGTCTACATCACTGCGGTGTGCCTGTTGCCCGAGTTCCTGGTGCTGAAGTACAACGTGCCGTTCTACTTCGGTGGCACATCCTTGTTGATCATCGTGGTCGTCACGATGGACTTCTGGGCCCAGGTGCAGAGTTATGTGATGAGCCAGCAGTACGAGTCGCTGTTGAAGAAAGCCAACTTCAAGGCCACTTGAAGCGGGTTGCAAGGTTCGGGCTGCGGCCTGTGTGATTTGGTTGCGCTCATGGCGCTGTGTCTGTCGTGAGTGCTTTAGGAGAAGACGATGAAAGTCTCTGCATCGGTCAAGAAGATGTGCCGCAACTGCAAGGTCATCCGCCGCAAGGGTGTGGTGCGTGTGATCTGCACCGACCCGCGCCACAAGCAGCGCCAGGGCTGATGCCCGGTTGCCGCGTTCAGTAGATAGAGGACCACCATGGCACGTATTGCTGGCATCAACATTCCGCCGCACAAGCACGCCGAGATCGGCCTGACGTCGATCTACGGCATCGGCCGCACCACCGCGCAGAAGATCTGCACGCAGGTCGGTATCGCCTACTCCAAGAAGATCAAGGACCTGACGGACGGTGATCTGGAGAAGATCCGCGACGAGGTCAACAAGCTGACGATCGAGGGCGACCTGCGCCGCGAAATCAGCATGAACATCAAGCGGCTGATGGACCTGGGCTGCTACCGCGGCCTGCGCCACCGCCGCGGCTTGCCGATGCGTGGGCAGCGCACGCGCACCAATGCCCGCACCCGCAAGGGCCCGCGCAAGGGCGCTGCGGCGCTGAAGAAGTAAGCCCGACCACCTGATCGAGACACGACATGGCAAAAGCACCAGCGAACACCGCAGCGCGCCGCGTGAGCAAGAAGATCCGCAAGAACATTGCGGACGGCATCGCTCACGTGCATGCGTCGTTCAACAACACCATCATCACCATCACTGATCGCCAGGGCGGCTCGCTCGCCTGGGCCTCGTCGGGTGGTCAGGGTTTCAAGGGCTCGCGCAAGTCCACCCCGTTCGCGGCCCAGGTGGCCGCCGAGGTGGCCGGCCGCGCTGCGCAGGAACAGGGCATCAAGAACCTGGACGTCCGCATTAAGGGCCCCGGCCCGGGCCGTGAGTCGTCGGTGCGCGCCCTGGCTGCGCTGGGCATCCGCATCAACTCGATCAGCGACGTGACGCCCGTGCCGCACAACGGTTGTCGTCCGCAGAAGCGCCGTCGGATTTGAGTGCAAGAGCAGCGGCAGCCCAGCCGCTACAATCGAGAGTTTTCCGTTAGCCGGCTGGCGCCTCAGGCGCCTGTCGGCAGTTTCGTTGAGGCCGGCCACCACTGCACCGCAGTGGCGTGCCGCCGCAGCGACCAAGCCCACCGTCTGAGCGCCCCAACAACATCCGCCAGACTCGCGCGACATTTGCCTCGCGTCAGAATTCACAGAGGACCCAACGTGGCACGTTATCTTGGACCCAAGGCCAAACTGGCCCGCCGTGAAGGCACCGACCTTTACCTGAAAAGCGCACGCCGCGCCATCAGTGACAAGTCGAAGTTCGAAACCAAGCCAGGCCAGCATGGCCGCACCTCGGGCCAGCGCACTTCCGATTTCGGCGTGCAGCTGCGCGAGAAGCAGAAGGTCAAGCGCATGTATGGCGTGCTGGAGCGCCAGTTCCGCCGCTACTTCGCCGAGGCCGAGCGCCGCAAGGGCAACACTGGTGCCAACCTGCTTTTCATTCTGGAGTCGCGGCTGGACAACGTGGTCTACCGCATGGGCTTCGGCAGCACCCGCGCCGAGGCACGCCAGCTGGTGTCGCATCAAGCCCTGATGGTGAACGGCAAGACTGTCGACATTGCGTCCTACCTGGTCAAGGCCGGTGACGTGATCGCCCTGCGCGAGAAGGCGAAGAAGCAGTTGCGGGTGACCGAATCGGTCAAGCTGGCTGCCTCCATCGGCATGCCCGACTGGGTGCAGGTCGATGCCGCCAAGCTCGAAGGCGTCCTCAAGAAGCTGCCTGACCGCGACCAGTTTGGCGCCGAGATCAACGAGTCGTTGATTGTCGAGTTGTACTCACGCTGACCTTCCGGCGCACCGCCACGCGGCGTGTGCGCCCCGCCCTCGTGTCCGCTTGCCGGGCATGGCACGAGGTGTACCCCGCCCGGCATGGTCCGTCAGCCTTATCGGTGTAACGAGCCGAGGGTATTGAGAGGAACAGGACTCGATGCAAACCAATCTGCTGAAACCCAAAGCCATCCATGTGGAGCCCCTGGGCCACCACCGCGCCAAAGTCACACTCGAGCCGTTCGAGCGCGGTTACGGCCACACGCTGGGCAACGCGCTTCGCCGTGTGCTGCTGTCGTCGATGGTGGGTTACGCACCCACAGAAGTCACCATTGCGGGCGTGCTGCATGAGTATTCCACCGTCGACGGCGTGGCCGAGGACGTGGTGCACATCATGCTGAACCTCAAGGGCGTGGTGTTTCGCTTGCACAACCGCGATGAAGTGACGCTGGTGGTGCGCAAGGAAGGCGAGGGCCCGGTCACTGCTGCCGACATCCAGGTGCCGCACGATGTGGAGGTGATCAACCCCTCGCACGTCATCGCCCACCTGGCCCACGGCGGCAAGCTGGACATGCAGGTCAAGGTCGAGAAGGGCCGTGGCTACGTGCCAGGCAGCATGCGCCGTTACGGCGACGAACCCACCAAGTCGATCGGCCGCATCGTGCTGGACGCATCGTTCTCGCCGGTGCGCCGCGTCAGTTATGCAGTGGAGAACGCCCGCGTCGAGCAACGCACCGACCTGGACAAGCTGGTGATGGAGATCGAGACCAACGGCGCCGTCACGCCCGAGGAAGCGATCCGCGCGTCGGCACAGATCCTGGTGGAGCAGTTGCAGGTCTTCACCGGCTTGCAGCCGGTCGAGGGCATCAGCAATTTCTCCGGCGCTGGTGGCGCCCCGAAGGACACGCACGACCCCATCTTGTTGCGCCCGGTCGATGAGCTGGAGCTCACGGTTCGCTCGGCCAACTGCTTGAAGGCCGAAAACATTTACTACATCGGCGACCTGATCCAGCGCACCGAGACCGAATTGCTGAAGACACCCAACCTGGGCCGCAAGTCGCTCAACGAGATCAAGGAAGTGCTGGCGTCGCGCGGGCTCACGCTCGGCGCGCGGCTGGAGAATTGGCCTCCTCAGGGCCTGGACAAGCGCTGAGCTGCGCGCTGGTCAAACCAAACCACCGGCCTGTGACCCAGGCATGAGTGCACACCCCGGTACCTGACACGGCCGGGGTTCGACAACCAAAGGACATCACCATGCGCCACCGCCACGGCCTTCGCAAACTCAACCGCACTAGCGAGCACCGCGCCGCCATGCTGCGCAACATGTGCGTTTCGCTGCTGCAGCATGAAGCGATCAAGACCACTGTGCCCAAGGCCAAGGAGCTGCGCCGCGTCGTGGAGCCCTTGATCACCCTGGCCAAGGTGCCCAGCCTGGCAAACCACCGCCTGGCCTTCAACCGCCTGCGCGACCGTGACGTGGTGATGAAGCTGTTCAAGGAGCTGGGCCCGCGCTACCTGACCCGCCCGGGCGGCTACACCCGCATCCTGAAAATGGGCTTCCGGGTCGGCGACAACGCACCGATGGCCTTTGTCGAGCTGGTCGACCGCCCCGAGCCTGCTGCAGCTGCAGAAGCTTCCAGCGATTGAAGACCTGTCCTCCGGCCAGCGCACAGCCGGTGAAACGACGAGAACCAGCCTGTGGGCTGGTTTTTTTTGCTGACGGTGATTGAATTGAAAGTCAGCGCGCCGCCGGTGCTGCCTGGGCCCAGGCCGAGCCTGGCATGGCCGCCAACCCGGCGCCCGCAGCCCGGGAGCGCAGCGCTGCGGTGGTGACCGCCGACCAGCGGCTGGTGGTGCACATCAACGTGGAGATGGGCTCAAACGGGGCAGTCGGTGCCTCCAAACTGCGCGTACATGCCTGCGTAGAGCCAGGGGCGGGCGACTGGAGCCGCACTGCCGACGGTCTGGGGGGATGAAGCTGCCCGTCCCGCAGCAGATCCCACTGGCGCTGAACACGGTGCACACCAATTCGACCAATGACAGCACCCGCTCGGCAGGTACGGCCGCTACGGCAACACCACAGACGCCAACTGGAACAGCAACGACTTCTACCAGCGAACGAGCACCTTGCTGCCCGCTTCGGCACCTTTCAATGCCGGAGGCGCCCGCGCCGGCGAAGCCAACACCCGGG
>JBBRVT010000078.1:0-12499 GCA_038246615.1 Burkholderiales bacterium | reverse complement strand
GGCCGCGCATTGCGACGGATCGGGCTTGCGTCAGGCTGCCTTGGCTTCGGGGCACGTCAGCGCCGACCAGTTCGACGCCTGGGTGCAGCCTGAGGCGATGGTGGGCGCCTCTGGGCCTTGACGGGCCGCGTGCCTGCAGCACAACAGCTCGCCGAGAGCGGTGAACGGTGCAAGTAGCAGCGGCCCGGCAGGTTGCCGTGCCGGGCCGCATGGGCGCATTGCGGCGCCTCGCAACGCGCCTTGCACCGCTTTCGGGCGTCGTGCTCAGGCTGCGGTGATGCGCCTGGTCGGGTCGTAGCCGATCACCCCGCCGTCCAGCCGCGTGATGGCGACAGTCGCCGAGCGCGGGCGTGCCGTGGCGCCGCCCGGGCCGTAGCCGCCGTTGCCCGGCCAGTTGCTCTCGAAAGGACCGTTCAGCGTGGCGGGGGTCAGCGCCGTCGACGCAGGAACCGCGCCGCTGCGGCCGGTGTTCTCACCCGGGTGCTGCACGTTGATGAACAACGCCTTGCCATCGGGCGACTCGGTCAGGCCGGTGATCTCGGCGCCCAGGGGGCCGACGAACAGCCGCTTCAGCGTGGCGTCGCTCATCTTCCGGCCGGCGTAGGTGCGCACCGTGGTGTCGATGCCTGCGGCGCGCACGGCTGCCTGCGGACTGCCGGCCGCCTTGTTGACCACGTCGACCGTGCCGCCGTCGCCATAGCGCCCGGGCAGGGCCGCCAGCAGCATGGCATTGGTCTGGTCGGTGAAGGTGTTGTCGTCGGTCTGCACATACAGGATGCCGGTGACACTCGAGAACCAGCAGCCGTCGGGCTTGGACAGGTCGTTGTTGGCCGACAGGCCCGACAGGTTGACGTTGGCCTGGTAGTTGGCGTCTTCGGCCGGCACGTCGGCCTTGGCCTGGGCGCCGAACAGGAAGATGTCCCAGCGGAAGGCCAGCGCCCCGGCGTCGTCGCCGTCTTCGCGGATGCGCACGATGTGGCCGTTGACGTTGCCGCGCTGGGCTGCACTGGCTGCGCCCTGCGACGTCACGCCCTTGGGGTCGGCCCAGTAACGCGGGTTGGCGGCGTCCAGCGGCGGGTTCGGCACGTTGTTGCCGCTGTTGCCCGAGTTGCCGCGGTCGGGGTTCTCGGTCATGGTGATGTAGATCTCGCCGTTGAACGGGTTCACGGCGGTCCACTCGGGGCGGTCCATGCGCGTCGCGCGGGCGGCACCGGCGGCCAGGCGGGTATTGACGCAGATGTCGGCCAGGTCCTGGAACTGGTAGCCATCGGGGTTGTTGGCGCTCGGCAGCACACCGGCCGCCACCAACGGGTTGGCCAGTGTCAGCGGCTCCCAGCGGCCCGTGCCATCGGCATTGAACACGGCGCCGTAGATGGTGCCCCTGTCCATGTACTTGTCGCCGGTCGCCAGCCCGCCGCGGCGCGCGTCCAGCGGGTTCCAGTTGGCCTGGCTGACGTACTTGTAGACGTACTCGTTGCGTGAATCGCAGCCGATGTAGAACGCGATCGGCTTGCCGGCGACGGGCCGGCTGCTCCAGGCGCCCTCGTTGGCACGCCGGCCCAGCGCGGTGCGCTTCTTCGGACGCGACAGCGGGTCGTAGGGGTCGACCTCGACGATGTAGCCGAAGGTGTTGGCCTCGTTGCGGAAGTCGTCGGTGGCAGTGGCGCCCAGCACACTGATGTTCCAGCGGCTGTAGTCGGTCGACATCGGGTCGGCCGGCACCACGCTGGCCCAGCGGCGGTGGGCAAAGCCCTCGCTGTTGGGGCGCAGGCCATTGCGCAACAGCTGGGTGTTTTCACGCTGCGTGCGCGCGGTGTCGTCACCGGCGTTGCGCTTGAAGTACCCGGCCCAGTTTTCTTCGCAGGTCAGGTAGGTGCCCCAGGGCGTGACGCCATGGCCGCAGTTGTTGATGGTGCCGCGTGCGGTCAGGCCGGACGGCGAGAACTTGGTCTTCACATGGGCGGACCCACGCACCGGGCCGGCAATGTCGACCAGCGTGCGTGCCGTCACGCGGCGGTTGTAGCGCGACGGCTTGGTGGTGGCGTAATCGCCGCCCACCTTGCCCACCTCGACGATCGACACGCCGTGCGCTTCTTGCTCCTTGATCACCTCGGACTCGGGCCGCGGGCCGGCGCTGGCCGCCAGGTTGGTCTCGCCTTGCGGATGCAGGAATTGGGCGGTGCCGCTGATGTTCTCGTGGTTGATGGCAAGCAGGCCACGGCTGCTGTTGGCCGGGTCGCGCACGCCGGCCGTGGCATGCAGCCCGAAGAAGTTGATGCCGTCGTGGTGGTCGCCGCTGCGCCGGCTGTAGGTCATCTCGTTGCCGTCGCCCACATAGTCAAGCACGGCCGGGTCGAGCGAATCGCCGGTGGCGTAGATCACCGTCGCCTTGTAGCCGTCGGCCACCATGATGCTGTCGGCCAGGCTCTTGGCCACCGGGTTGAAGTCGAGGAAGGTGGCGGGCGTCTGGCCGGCCGGCGGGGTATAGGCCTGCGCCAGCCCCGAACCCAGCGCCAGGCTGCCGAAGCCGAAGGCTGCCAGCGCGCCTGCGCTGCCCTTCATCACATCGCGGCGGCTCAGGCGGGCGGCGACCAGGTCTTGCAGGTGCGGTGCGGTGCTGGGGTTGTTGTCCAGGTCGTCAGGGTCTGCGATGTGGGCGGATGGGTTGATGCAGTTGTCCATGGGGTCTCTCAAGATGGGGTGGCGCGGTGGAAACGACAGACGGAGCGGCGGTGCAATCAGCTGCGGGCCCGCTGGCGCATCGCCAGGAAACCGACAACGCCCAGTCCGGCCAGCAACATGGCGTAGGTGCCGGGCTCGGGCACGGCCGTGACGCTGCTGGCATAGACACCGCTGTCGAGGTAGCTGGTGACCGCGCTGCTGCCGGTGTTGGTGAAGGTCAGCGAGATCGGCTGGAAGCTGGTGATCGCGTAGCTGCCGGGCACGGCGAGGGCCGGTCCGCCGATCTCGAACTCGGCCAACTGGCTGTCCACTGCCAACAGGCCGGTGGCGTAGCCATAGAGCGACGAGGTGTCGTAGCCGGCCGGGAAGGTGGCGTTGTCACCGCTGGTCGACAGCACCAGGCCACCGAAGAAGGTGACCGAGGCACCGGCTTGCAGCGTGAAGTAGGAGCGGGCGAATGCCGAGGCGTTGGCCGACCCAGCCACCGGCACGATGGCCGAAGCTTGCAGCGTGCCGACCGTCGACGACGGGTCGCTGAAGGTGAAGCCGGTGGCGAAGGTGCTGGCGCCCGACGCAGTGGCCGAACTCGCCGGCACGCCGGTGCCCGGCATGGTGCTGCTGGCGGTGCTGAACGGCGCGAAGTCGGGGCTGAAGATGCCGGCGGACTCGGTCCAGCCGGCAAAGCCGGCGGCGGTCACGTCGCTGGCCGAATAACTGCCGGCATCGGCGGCCCAGCTGAAGCCGGAGCCGGCCAGCACCGAAAACGACAGCGTCGCTGCCGAGGCACTGCCGGTGGCCTGGGCGGCCGGAACGGCCAGCATCAGGGCGAGGGGAATGGCGGTCGAGAATGTTGCACGGTTCACTGGTGGCACCTTTGGAATTCAAGAGACGGCGTGGGGTGGTTGTGTCTGGTCGCGCTCGCAGGCCACAGCGGCCTCGGCCAGCGCCGCACCAAATTGACGACATGGTCGCGGCGGTCTTTGACGGCGCTGTGACAGCGGCCCGACACGGTCGGGCGCTGTGGTGTCCAACCCCCCTATTCGGGGGGGAGCTCATCGAACAATGGGGGAGCGCGCCGGCGTGCCGGGTGGCAGCCGCAGCAGCGCCTGCCCCATGCGCAGCCGGCTGCCTGTGGCGAGCCCCGGCGCCAGCGTGAAGCCCGGCGGCGCGAAGACGATGATGGTCGAGCCATGCTGGAACCAGCCCATCTCCTGGCCCTTCAGGAAGTGGGCGTCGCAGGGCAGTTCGTCGGGCCCGCGGTAGTCCACCCCCAGCAGTGGCGCCAGCCAGTGCAGGCGCAGGCTGGCCACCAGGATGGCAGCCACCGGCACCAGCGCGATCGGGTGGCCCCCCAGTGCGGTGCGGGTGTGGATGACCGCCCGCTCGTTGCGGCAGAACAGCTTCTGCACCCGCTTCAGCGCGATCGGGTTGACGTTCCAGGTGTCGCCGCTGTGGTGGGTGACATGGTGTACCCGGCAGTCGTGCGGCGCATGGAAGCGGTGGTACATGCTGGCGGTCAGCCGCAGCGTGGCGAACACGCCGTCGCGGTAGGGCGCAAAGGCCTCGGGGTCGCGCCCGAACAGCTCGGGCAGGGTGTACGGAAAGCCCTTGGCCTGGAACACCGCCAGGCCCTGCACCGGCCCGCAGGCGCCCAGGATAGCGTCGCAAGGGCTGGCCAGCACCTGCGGGTCGGCGTCCACCAGCCGGGCGCCGGGCCTCAGCTCACGGATGAAGCAGTCGTGCAGGCTGTCGAAACGGGGCTTCTTCGCGTCGCTCAGGTCCAGGTCGCCGAACAGGCGCCACGCCCGCAGCGACAGGCTGCGCACCAGCGGCTGGCGGATCTGGCTGAACCAGCCCATGAAGCGGGTCAGCGCGATGCGCGGCACCCGGTTGGTGAGCAGGAAGTTCAGGTCTTCCTGCTGCAGGACGCGGTCGCGCCAGGTCTTCATCGTCGCCTTCATTCTCATCTTCATCGTCAGATTCATGCGGGTGTCAAAGCAGTTGGTTAAAACCGCGGGTGGACGCCAAGGAGGCCCCCTGATGGACGAGACCTATGCACTGAGCGCGATGGCGTTGGCCACGCTGGCCACCCTGGCCGTGGCCCTGCCGGCGGCCAAGCGCCGGTTGGAGTTGTCGATTGCCAAGCACCCGTCGCTGACCGGCCATGCCCGCATGGCCAGGCGGGTGGCCGCGCTGTTGCCGGGCTATGCCTACGACGCCGACCGCTTCTTCAACAGCGACCAGGCGCCGGCAGAGGCCGTCTCGCGCCGCCGCGCGGCACTGCAGCGGCTGTCGACGCTGTTCGCGCAGCGCCATGCGCGCTCGCTGGCGCTGACCAGGCAAGCCGCCGCCGGCCTGTCGGACCTGCAGTTCACCAGCGCCTACCGGGTGCCCTTCCAGTACAGCCCCTACCTGCGCCAGCACCTGCAGGTGGCCAGCTTCGTGCAGCAGGTCGACGGCGTGATCGTGACCGACCTGGACGGCAACCCGTTCTACGACCTCACCGGTTCGTACGGCGTGAACGTCTTCGGCCACGAGTTCTACAAGCGGGTCATGGCCGAGGGCGCCGAGCGGGCGCGCGGCCATGGTGTGCTGCTGGGCGCCTACCACCCGGCGGTGGCCTTCAATGTCGAGCGCCTGCGCGCCATCTCCGGCCTGGACGAGGTGTCGTTCCACATGAGCGGCACCGAGGCGGTGATGCAGGCCGTGCGCCTGGCGCGCTACCACACCCGCAAGACGCACCTGGTGCGCTTTTGCGGCGCCTACCACGGCTGGTGGGAAGACGTGCAGCCCGGCCCCGGCAACCCGGTGAAGCCGCGCGACACCTACACCCTGAAAGAGATGGACGCCGACACGCTGCGGGTGCTGCGCACCCGCAGCGACATCGCCTGCGTGCTGGTCAACCCGCTGCAGGGCCTGCACCCCAACAGCGCCGCGCCTGGCGACTCGACCCTGGTCGACAGCAGCCGCCGCGCCGGTTTCGACCGCGCCGCCTACACCGCCTGGTTGCAGCAGCTGCGCGAGGTCTGCACCGCGCGCGGCATCGTGCTGATCTTCGACGAGGTGTTCCTCGGTTTCCGGCTGGCACAGGGCGGCGCGCAGGCCTACTTCGGCGTGGCCGCCGACATGGTCACCTACGGCAAGACCCTGGGCGGCGGCCTGCCGGTCGGCGTGGTGTGCGGCAAGCGCACGCTGATGAAACGCTACCGTGAAGACCGCCCGGCCGACATCTGCTTTGCGCGCGGCACCTTCAACGCCCACCCGCAGGTGATGTGCGCGATGCAGGTGTTCCTCGAGCAGCTGGAGACGCCGGCGGTGCAGGCCATCTACGCCGGGCTGGACGCGCGCTGGAATGCGCGCGCCGCGCAGTTCAACCAGCAGCTGCTGGCCGCCGACGTGCCGGTGCAGGTGGCCAACATCGGATCGGTGTGGACGGTGTCCTACACCCAGCCGGCACGCTACAACTGGATGCTGCAGTTCTATTTGCGTGCGCATGGCCTGGCCTTGAGCTGGGTGGGCACCGGGCGGCTGGTGTTCAGCCTGGACTACAGCGACGGCGACTTCAAGGAGGTGGCGCATCGCTTTGTGGCCGCCTGCCGCGAGATGCAGGCCGACGGCTGGTGGTGGTTCGACCCCAGGCGCACCAACCGCACCATCCGCCGCGGCATCCTGCGCGAGCTGCTGGCGCAGCGGTTCTAGCGGCCGCGGCCGGCGGCCGCCTGGTAAATCGGGTCGATCAGCTCGCCGCGCAGCACATGAAGCGGCGCGCGGTGGTACAGCAGGATGTCGTGGAACGGGTCGGTCAGGATCTTGGTCGCCCACACCAGGCCGGTCTGCATCCCGCTCAGCAGGAACAGGTGCAGCGTGCGGAACACCAGGCCGGCGACGCCCAGCCACAGCCAGATCCAGCCCAGGTTGCGGGCATAGCCGATGAAGTCGCTGTGCGCACTCAGCAGGCCCCACAAGCCCGGCTGCAGCACCAAGGCCAGCGGTGCGGCCGCCCACAGGGCCAGCAGCACCACCTTGCGGCGCAGGTTGTAGCCCACCTTGATCGCCTCCTTGTGTGCCTGCGTGGCCTGGTTGACATGGTCGTAACCCAAGGGCTCGAAGAAGAAATGGCCGCTCTGCCGGCTGGTCATCGACACCAGCCAGGCGATCAGCGCAGCCACCGGCGGGTCGAAGAACAGCACGCCATAGGCCACGACGAAGCTGATCGCCGACAGCAGATGCAGGCTCTGGTTGATGCGGCTGTGGTGGTAGTAGCGGTGGTCGTCCCAGCGTTGCTGGCGCAGTGTGTCGCCGAAGGTGCTCATGGCTTGCCGTCCTTGGGAATTTCATTGGAGATGCCGACCGGCTGGCGCCGGGCCTGCGGGGTTGCGACCGCGGGGCGGATGCTGGCGCCGGTCGATGAAGCCATGGTGACGGTTGTGTGGCCGTGTGATGGCAGTGACATGGCTGCGACGTCATCAAACTGTTGCCGGTCGCTGCCAGCATCGGCCATGGCCCTGCAATCTGCACACGACACCGGGCTGCATGGCCATCAGCCAGCGGCGCCGCCGCAGGGCGCGCCTGACACGCTGCACATCGCTCTGGTGACCGAGACCTACCCGCCCGAGATCAACGGCGTGGCGATGACGGTGGCGCGCCTGGTGCAGGGCTTGCGCTCGCGTGGCCACCAGCTGCAACTGGTGCGCCCGCGCCAGCACCGGCTGGAACAGCCCGACCCTGAAACCGGGCTGGACGAACTGCTGCTGCGCGGCCTGCCGATCCCGCGCTACCCGCAGCTGAAGATGGGCCTGCCCGCCACCGGCGCGCTGCTGGCGCGCTGGCAGCAGCGCCGGCCCGACCTGGTGCACATCGCCACCGAGGGGCCGCTGGGCTGGTCGGCGCTGCGCGCAGCACGGCGGCTGCAACTGCCGGTGACGTCCGACTTCCGCACCAACTTCCACGCTTACAGCCAGCATTACGGCATCGGCTGGCTGCAGCGGCCCATCGTCGGGTATCTGCGCAGCTTCCACAACCACACCCAGGCCACGATGGTGCCCACACCGGCCCTGCAGCGCGAGCTGCTGCGCCAGGGTTTCGAGAACGTCAGCGTGGTGGCGCGCGGGGTGGACACGCTGCGCTTCGACCCGGCCCGGCGCAGCCCGGCGCTGCGTGCGGCCTGGCGTGCCGACGAGACCACCTGCGTGGTCGCCCATGTGGGCCGGCTGGCGCCGGAGAAGAACCTGGGCCTGCTGCTGCAGGCCTTCGACGCGATGCGCCAGGTGCGCCCCGCCAGCCGCCTGTTGCTGGTGGGCGACGGCCCGGCACGTGCCGCGCTGCAGGCACGCTGCCCCGACGCGGTGTTCGCCGGCATGCGCAGCGGCGACGACCTGGCCGCGCACTATGCCTCGGCCGATGCCTTCGTCTTCCCGAGCATGACCGAGACCTTCGGCAATGTGACACCCGAGGCCATGGCCAGCGGCCTGCCGGTGCTGGCCTACGACCATGCGGCCGCCGGCCAGTTGATCCGCAGCGGGCACAACGGTCTGCTGGCCCGCCTGGGCGACGCCGACGGCTTCGTCGCACTGGCCGCGCAGTTGGCGGCCGGGCCGCAGCAGGCGCGCGCCTGGGGCGTGCTGGCCCGCCAGACCACGCTGGCCTGCCAGTGGGACGAGGTGGTGGCCCAGGTCGAGACGCTGATGCGGGCTGCGTTGAACCGTCATCCAACTGCCGTGGCCCTGTCATCGGCAGGACGCAACATGGCTGCCCATGCATCCACCGCACTGCACCGTGCCAGAACCCCACCTGGATGACGGTGCCACCTTGCGCTACCGCACGGTGTGGATTTCCGACCTGCACCTGGGCACCCCCGGCTGCCAGGCCAAGGCGCTGCTCGACTTCCTGAAGCAGGTGGAGTGCGAGACGCTGTACCTGGTGGGCGACATCATCGACGGCTGGCAGCTGCGCCGCAGCTGGTACTGGCCGCAGTCGCACAACGACGTGGTGCAGAAGATCCTGCGCAAGGCGCGCAAGGGCACGCGGGTGGTGTTCGTGCCGGGCAACCATGACGAGTTCGCGCGGCGCTATGTCGAGCACAACTTCGGCGGCGTGGATGTGGTGGACGAAGCGGTGCATGTCACCGCCGACGGCCGCCGCCTTTGGGTGACGCACGGCGACCACTTCGACGGCGTGATCCAGTGCGCCAAGTGGCTGGCCTATGTGGGCGACTGGGCCTACGAGCGCACGCTGCAGGTCAACAGCTGGTTCAACCGTCTGCGCGCGCGCTTGGGCCTGCCGTACTGGAGCCTGTCGAAGTACCTGAAAGGCAGGGTCAAGCGGGCGGTGAACTACATCGGCGACTTCGAGGCCGCCGTGGCGCGCGAGGCCCGCCAGCGCGGCCTGCAGGGCGTCGTCTGCGGCCACATCCACCATGCCGAGATCCGCGAGGTGGAGGGCGTGCTGTACTGCAACGACGGCGACTGGGTGGAAAGCCTGACGGCGCTGGTCGAGCACCACGACGGGCGCCTGGAGATCGCCGACTGGTCGGCACACCGGGCGGTGCAGCTGCCCACCCGCCGAGGCGCCGAGGCCGGGTTGCCCGAGCCGATGGCGCCGGTGCATGCGCCACCAGCCATCGCGCGCCGCGCCGGCGCCTGACCCGTCCGGCTGGACGCCACCGGCCTGATCCGTTCGGTTCACGGCCGGCCCAGGCCGGCCGTCGTGGTGTCACTCCCAACGCCCAAGATCGGCGGCGGTGCCGGCCGCCCGCTGCGGGCGCACTGGCCCACCACCCAACCTGATCCCGAGGAGGTCCTCCATGCGTTCACGTCCCCTGTCCGCCCGCTTCCAGCGGCTTGCCGCCACCGCAGCCGCCACCGCAGCCGCCACGTTCGCCGGTGCAGCCGCCGCCAACACCCTGACCGGCTGGGCGCTGCTGCCTGCACCCACCTTCAGCGACGGCCCCACGTCCGGCCAGTTCGCCTTCACCAACGCAAACAGCCCGGCCAACAACCCGCCCTACCTCAACCAGCAGCCGGTGCAGGGCTTCTCCGGCGTGCTGCAGGGCGCCAACGGCAGCTTCCAGATGCTGGTCGACAACGGCTTCGGCGCCAGGGGCAACTCGGCCGACACGCTGCTGCGCATGTACGCGGTGCAGGTGGACTGGGCCGCCAAGTCGGTGTCGGCGGCCCACTTCCAGAGCGGCGCGGTGCTGCCGGCCTTCGACGCCAACAGCCGCATCACGCTGAACGACGCCAACCGCAAGATGCCCTTCGGCACCGTGGCCGACGCTGCCAGCTACCCCGGCAGCGCGATCGCGGTGGACGCCAGCATCAGCGGTGGCCGGCTGCTGACCGGCGCCGACCTGGACCTGGAGTCGGTGCGGCGTGACCGCAACGGCAACCTCTGGTTCGGCGAGGAGTTCGGGCCCTTCCTGGTGAAGACCGACGCCGGCGGCACGGTGCAGAACGTGTTCCGCACGCCCAATGTGCTGAACCTGGGTGCCAATCCCTGGGTGCAGGCACCGCAGAACCCGATTCCGACCGGCGCCAACAACCTGCCCGGGTCGGGCGGCTTCGAGGGCATGGCGCTGAACGCCAGCGGCACCAGGCTGCACACCCTGCTGGAACGGCCGCTGACCAGCGACACCAACCCGAAGCGCCTGCTGGTGCAGGAGTTCGACCTGGCCAGCGAGGCCTTCACCGGCCAGTGGTTCGGCTACAGGCTCGACGCCGCCGGCACCAACATCGGCGACATGACGGCCATCGACGACAGCCGCTTCCTGGTGATCGAGCGCAACGGTGTCACTGCCACCAGCGCCAGCGGCACGCCCTTCAAGAAGATCTTCCTGATCGACAGCAGCCAGAAGGACAGCGACGGCTTCGCGAAGAAGACCGAACTGGTCGACCTGATGCACATCGCCGACCCGGACGACCTGAACGGCGACGGCAGCACCATCTTCACCTTCCCCTACGTGACCATCGAGAGCGTGCTGATCCTGGACAGCCAGACGCTGCTGGTGGTCAACGACAACAACTTCCCCGGCGGTGGCGGCCGCAACCTGCTGTCGGACAACACCGAGTTCCTGAAGATCAGCCTGGCAGCGCCGGTGCCCGAGCCTGGCGCCTGGGCGCTGATGGCCGCCGGCCTGGGCCTGCTGGCCGTGCGCCGGCGCAGCGCCAAGGCGGCCTGAGCCCCCGCCGCCAGGACGCACCAGCACCAGCCCCGCACCAGCACCCTCACCAGCACCAGCACCAGCACCAGCACCAGCACCAGCACCAGCACCACGCTGGCAGCGCAGATTGCCATCGGCGCCGCCGCAGCAAACAGGAACGGGCACAGCGCAAGCCGGACCGCACAGCGGCTGCACTCACCGCCCGCACCCGGTCGGCTGGCGGTGCCGGGCACCGCCGCGCGGTCGGGTGACAGTGGCGCCGGTGCATGGGCTGCCGGCTGGGCGGGGCGGTGTGGCTGCGCACAGTCGAGGTTCTGCGGGCGGCGATGCTGCGTGCGGGCATGTCCGCCGCATGACCCCGGCCTGTCAGCCCGATGATGGACCGCCCGGCCGGTGGCTGCGCAGAACTGGGGATGGCGCCCGCCGTGCCGATGCCTAAGCTCGGGGGTGCATGGACATCTTCATCAGCTACCGCCGCGACGACAGCGGCATCGCCGCACGCTGGCTGCACCAGGAGCTGGCCGCGCGCTGGGGCGTTGACGCCGTGTTCATGGACATCGACGATGTCGGCTATGGCGACGACTTCGCCGCCGTCATCGACGCCAGCCTGGCGCGGGCCGATGTCGTGCTGGTGGTGGTGGGCCCACGCTGGCACGGCCTGATCGAGCAACGCCTGCGGGGCGACGACTGGGTGCGGCACGAGGTGGCGCAGGCGCTGGCGCTGCGCCAGGCCAGCGGCGGCCGGCGGCCCCGGGTGCTGCCGGTGCTGCTGGACGGCGCGCCCTGGCCCGGCCCGGCGCTGCCGGCCGACATCGCGCCGCTGCAGCGGCTGAACGCGCCCAGACTGCGGCAGGCGCAGCTGAAGTCCGATCTCAACGAGCTGCTGCAGGCGGTGCAGGGCAGCAGCTTCGAGGACATCGCCGGCGAGTTCAGGGCCAAATTGTTGACTCTCGGCTGGACTGGCCTGGTGGCCCCGCTGGCGGCTTTGCTGGTGTTCTTCGCGGCCTGGCTGGCGCTGTTCGATCTGTTGACGCTCGACACCCTGGCCGCCGGCGCCACGGTGGCGCTGGTGCGCCCGCCGGCAGTCGGTGGGCCGTCCGAGGTGGTGCTGGTCGCCATCGACCAGGCCACCGTGGCCGCGCAGGGCCAGCCCTACGGCCCGGCCTGGCGGGCGCTGCATGCGCAGGTGGTGCAGCGCGCTGCGGCTGCCGGCGCCCGGGCGCTGGCATTCGACCTGTTCATGCCCACGCCGGCTGATCCCGCCGCCGACCGCGCGTTGCAACAGGCGCTGGCGGCGGTGCAGGGGCGCATGCCGGTGGTGCTGGCCTACGACAGCCTGGATGGTGACAAGCCGGCCATCGCGCCGGCATTGGCGGCGCTGACCCGGCCTGGGCTGGCCTGTGTCGGCACGCGGCTGGGCCGCGCCGCACTGGTACCGCTGGCGGTGCATCCCGCCGTGGCTCTGGCACCAGCGGCTGGGTCGGTGCCAGGAACCGCGGCTGGACCCGCAGCCAGATCTGAACCGGCCGCGCCACCCCGGCTGCTGCAGTCGCTGGCCTTGGCGGCGTATGCGGGCAACGCCGGCGCGACAGAGATCGATGCGGTCGATCTGCGCGTCGAAGTGCCTGTGCCGCCGGGTTCGCCGCCGGGGCGCAATCG
>JBBRVT010000077.1:0-12645 GCA_038246615.1 Burkholderiales bacterium | reverse complement strand
GGCGGCAGCTGCCGGCACTGGGCGTTCCACTCACCTTGCTGGTGGGCGGGCAGGACGGCACGGTGCCGCCGGCGCAGGCGCAGCGGCTGCGGCTGAAGCTGCCTGCCACCCGCGTGCAACTGCTCGACGGCCAGGGCCACCTGGCGCATGAAGAAGCGCCGCAGCGGGTCGCCGATGCATTGGCGGCGCTGGGTCTGGCCGGCGCGGTGCGTCCGGCGCGGCGGGCGGCCTGATCGGCTCGGGCCCGGGCCCGGGCCGCGCTCATGCTCATGCTCAGGTCGGGCGCCGGCGGTCGTCGGCCGTGCCGAGCGCGCGCGCGGCGCGTGAAAGCAGCCCGGCGTCCATCTGCGGCAGCGGCAGGTAGCGGGCGTTCAGCGTGTCGGACAACTGCCGGGCCACCGTGGCAGCGGCGCCGGGCCGGTTGGCGCCGGGCGCGGTGTCGACCACCAGCATGCCCAGGCCCAGTGCGCGCAGCTGGCGCGCACTGGCCAGTGCCTCGCTGGTGGCCAGGTCCCGGCCCGGGGCACCGTTGCGGGCGATGTTGGCGCGGGCGTCGCTCAGCAGCACCAGCACCGGCGTGCCGCCACGGCGCAGCAGGGTGGCTGCCAGTTCGCCAGCGGCGTCCAGCGCCAGCGCCAGCGGCGTGCCGCCGCCGCCCGGCAGGCCGGCCAGCGCGCGTTTGGCGCGCACCAGCGAGCGGGTCGGCGGCAGCACCAGCTCGGCGCGGGTGCCGCGGAAGGCCAGCAGCGCCACCCGGTCACGCCGCACATAGCAGTCGGCCAGCAGCAGTTCGACCGCGCCCTTGGCCTCGGCCAGGCGGTGCAGCGCGGCCGAGCCGGAGGCGTCGACGACGAACAGCGTGGTGGTCTCGCGGCGCTGGGCGCGGCGGCTGATGTGGAAATCGTCCGGCTTCACCAGCACCCGGCGTGGCGATGCCGGCTGGCCGGGCTGCGCCAGGTCGATCAACGCCGCCTCGCGCTGGCGCAGCTGCTGCCAGGGCGCGGCGGCGCGCAGGGTGGCGATCAGGTCGAGCCGGGTGCCGGCGCGCAGTTCGCCGCGGCGTGCGCCCAGCGGCCGGCCGCGCGGCCCGCCGGCCTGCAGCGCGCCCACCCGGCCGGCGGCCTGGGCGGGGCTGCGCTGGGCAGCGCCGGCCTTCAGCTGGGCCAGCAGCCCGGCGGGCATGGTGGCCAGCGCGGCCTCCAGCACCACCTCGTCCAGCGGCTGGGTCGGGTCGGGCGGTGGCGTGGCGTCGTCTTCCGGAGGATCGGGCGGTGGTGGGGCGTCGGCATCGGGCTCGGGTGGCGGTGGCGGTGGCGGTGGCGGCTCGGGCGGGGGCGTGTCGTCCGGCGGCGGTGGCTCGGGTGGCTCGGGTGGCTCGGGCGGAGCCGGCTCCTCCGGCGGTGGTTCGGCCTCGGGCGCTGCCGGAAAGCGCGTGGCGCGCGGGCCCAGCACCAGGCGGGCGGCCAGCGCCGCGTCGTCGGCCTCCACCGTGGCGTGGCCCTGCAACGCCGCAGCGGCACGGGCCACGCGCAGCGCCAGCCAGGGCGCGCGCAGTGAATCGACGCCCAGCGCCACTGCAGCGCGGCACAGCGCGGCGGCGGTGTCGTCGCCGCTGGCCACCTGCGGCAGGCGGGTGCGGGCGGCGGTCACGTCGGCGGCGCTGACGGCCAGCAACGCGTCCAGGCTGGCGCGGTCGTTGGCTGCGTCGGGCCCGGCGCTGCGGCGCCCACCGGGGCCGTGTGCCGGCAGGCGGTCGAGCACCAGGTGGAAGGCCAGGCGGTCGGCCAGTGCCGGCGCGGCGCACTCGTCGTCGTCCACGCCTTCGTCCAGCGCCACCACACCCAGGCGGGCCGGCTGCCGCAGCGTGAGGCCGTCGCGCTCCATCAGCACCTGGCCGGTGTCGAGCGCTGCGGCCACCCGCGCCACGGTGCCGGCGGCCAGGCGCTCGGCCATGGCCAGCAGCAACAGGCCGCCGTCGGCATCGGCCAGCACGCCGCGCTGGGCCACCGGGCGGCCGGCCTGCAGCGTGGCGGCCAGGTCCAGCCCGCCCAGCAGGCGGTCGTCGCCGATGCCCAGCGGCACGCGCCGCAGCGGCACGTCGGCCGGCAGGCTGTGGCGCAGCGCGGCCAGCCAAAGCGCGCGCTGCGGGCCGGCGCGGGCACGCAGCAGGGCGCCGCCCAGGCCTGCCGGATCGACCGCCAGCAAGGCGGCGGCGGTCAGGGCATCGGCCCACAGCGCGTCGGTGTCGAGGCCGGGGTCGACACCGGTGCCCGGGTCGGCGGCTGCGCCGGCGCGGCCGGGCACGGCGGTGGGCACGGCAGCGGGCACGGCAGCGGGCACGGCAGCGGGCACGGCGGCGGGCACGGCGGCGGGCGCAGCCGTCATGCCGCCGGCAGATCGGCCAGCGCCCGCTCGACGCGCACGCTGGAGCCGGCGTCGTCCAGCGGGTCACGCCGCAGCCGGTGGCGCAGCGCCGGCGGGCCCACCCGCCGCAGGTGCGCGGTGTTGACGGTCTTCTCGCCCTCGAAGGCGGCCAGCGCGCGGGCGGCGCGCATCACCGTCAGCTCGCCGCGCAGGCCGTCGGTGCCCAGCGCCATGCACAGGCGTGCGGTGTGTTCCAGCACCGCGTCGCTGACCACCACCTCGGGCAGCAGCGCGCGGCCGGCGACGATGCGCTTGCGGATCTTCGCGTCTTCCCTGGCCCAGGCGGCGGTGAAGGCCACCGGGTCGCGCTCGAAGGCATCACGGCGCTTGACCACCTCGATGCGCGAAGCCAGATCTTTGGGTGTGCTCACCTCCACGCTCAGGCCGAAACGGTCGAGCAGCTGCGGCCGCAGCTCGCCTTCTTCCGGGTTGCCGCTGCCCACCAGCACGAAGCGTGCCGGGTGGCGCACGCTCAGGCCCTCGCGCTCGACGACGTTCTCGCCCGATGCGGCGACGTCGATCAGCAGGTCGACCAGGTGGTCTTCCAGCAGGTTGACCTCGTCGATGTAGAGAAAGCCGCGGTGCGCGCGCGCCAGCAGGCCGGGCTCGAAGGCCTTGACGCCGTCGGCCAGCGCGCGCTGCAGGTCGAGTGCGCCGACCACGCGGTCTTCGGTGGCGCCCAGCGGCAGGTCGACCACCGGCACCGGCACGCTGTGGCTCCTGACCACGCCCTTGCCCGACTTGAGGGTGGCGCACTGGTCGCAGGCGCCGGGCGGGGCGGCCGGGTCGCAGGCATAGCGGCAGCCGACGGTGGCCTTCATCGGCGGCAGCAGGGCGGCCAGCGCCCGCACCGCAGTGCTCTTGCCGGTGCCGCGGTCACCGAAGACCAGCACCCCGCCGATGCTGGGGTCGACCGCTGCCACCAGGATGGCGAGCTTCATCTCGTCCTGTCCGACGATGGCTGAAAAGGGAAAGGCGATCGCCATGCGGGAACACTCCGGGAACGGGGGGCACTGGGTGCAAAGGGGTAGATGAATGCAGCACAGTCATCGGAAGCTGCGGCTCGTGTCGCCGTCGTCGGCGGCCATGCGGCGGTGTGCCCGCCGGAGCACCAGCCAGGCGCCCAGCGCCAGCACCGGCACGGCGGCGCCGGTGACCAGATCGGGCGAGAGCGGCAGGCCGGCGGCCTTCAGCGCCTTGGCGCCGTAGCCCACCAGACCGACCAGGTAGTAGACGATGACGATCACCGACAGGCCCTCCACCGTCTGCTGCAGCCGCAACTGCAGCTTGGCGCGGCGGGCGGTGGCGGCCAGCAAGGCCTGGTTCTGGCGCTCGCGGGCGATGTCCACCCGGGTGGACAGCAGGTTGCTGGCCTGGGCCACCCGCTCGCTCAGGTCGTGCAGGCGCTGGCTGGCGGTGGCGCAGGTGGCCATGGCCGGGCTCAGGCGCCGGGTCATGAATTCGTCGATGGTCTGCAGGCCCCTGATGCGCACCTCGCGCAGCTCGGCGATGCGGGTGGTGACCAGCGCGTGGTAAGCGCGGCTGGCGCCGAAGCGCGCCTGGCTGCCCGCCAGCGCGTTTTCGATCTCGGCGGCCAGGGCCATCAGCTGATGCAGCAGCTGCTCGTCCTGCGCGGCGCCCTGGCTGGCGCCGTCGGCGATGCGCTCGGTCAGCCCGGCCAGCGTGCGCTCGATGGTCAGCAGCCGGGGCCACAGGCCGCGCGCCACCGGCAGCGTCAGCAGGGCCATCATGCGGTAGGCCTCGATCTCGAACAGCCGCTGCAGCATGCGGCCGGCCTGTCGTTCGGTCATCTCGCGGTCCAGCAGCAGGAAGCGTGCAAAGCCGTCGGGGTGGATGATGAAATCGGTGAAGGCCAGGCCGGCGCCGTCGCCGATGCCGGCGCCCACCACCGTGTTCTGGCCGAAGTGCGCGGCCAGCTGCGCCGGTGATGGCATGCCACCGGGCCCGTCGGCCAGCAGATCGGCCGAAATCAGCTTGGCATGGGCGGCGAACACCGTCTGCCCCGGCACGCCGGCCAGCCAGCCCGGTGGCAGCAGGGCCACCACCGGCTCGGCAAACGGCTGGCCGCCCAGGCCGGCGGCGAAGAAGGTGTAGCTGGAGAATTCACCATGGCGCTCCCACTTGAAGCGCACCGGCCCCAACTGGCTGGACCACTGGGTGACACCGGCCGGCGGCGACGCGACGCCGCTGCGCTCGCACAGCGCCACGATGTGCACCATTTCGGCCGCACGCGCCTCGCCGTCGATGCGCACCGCCACGTAGGTGGCCCGGCTGGGCGCCTGCAGCGGCTCGGGCGGCCGGGCATGCACCTCGGCCGCCAGGCTGGCGCGGTCGGGGTGGTCGGGGGGCAGCAGGGGGGTGACGGGCATCGGTCGGGGCGCCGGGCAGCGGGACACGCCGGCAGGCATGAGCTTAAGCCACCACCGGCCCGGCGCAGCCGCCGGAGCGTCCGAGTGTCGCGCCGGGCTTACACCAAGGGAAGCCCCACATAGTTTTCGGCCAGCACCGTCATCGCCGCCCGGCTGCTGAACAGGTACTCCAGTTCCGCCAGTTGCATCTTGTGGCCGAAGCTGCCGCTGTCGGGAAAGCGGTGCATCAGCGAGGTCATCCACCAGCTGAAGCGCTCGGCCTTCCAGATGCGTGCCAGTGCGCGCTGGCTGTAATGGTCGATCTCGCCCGGCCGGCCGGCGTAGAAGCCCTGCAACGCCTGCCACAGGTAGGCCACGTCGCTGGCGGCCAGGTTCAGGCCCTTGGCGCCGGTGGGCGGCACGATGTGGCCGGCGTCGCCGACGAGCATCAGCCGGCCGAAACGCAGCGGCTCGGCCACGAAGCTGCGCAGCGGCGCGATGCTCTTCTCGATCGACGGCCCGGTGACCAGCTGCGCTGCGGTGTCGGCCGGCAGCCGCGCCTTCAGCTCGGCCCAGAAGGCGGCGTCGGACCACTGCGCCAGGTTGTCGTCCAGGCTGCACTGCACGTAATAGCGGCTGCGCACCTTGCTGCGTTGGCTGCACAGCGCAAAGCCGCGCTCGTGGTGCACATAGATCAGTTCATGGTGGACCGGCGGCACGTCGGCCAGCACGCCCAGCCAGCCGAAGGGGTAGACCTTCTCGTGCAGCGTGATCGCAGTGGTCGGCACGCTGGCGCGGCACACGCCGTGGAAGCCGTCGCAGCCGGCGATGAAGTCGGCCTGCACGGTGTGGCGCACGCCGTCCTGCAGCCAGGTGACTGTCGGGTGGGTGGAGTCGAAACCGTGCACCGCCACCTCGTCGGCTTCGTAGACGGTGGGCAGGCCGGCAGCCTGGCGCGCCGCCATCAGGTCGCGCGTCACCTCGGTCTGGCCGTAGACCATCACCCGCTGGCCGGTCAGGCCCAGCAGGTCGATGCGGTGGCGCTGGTTGCCGAAGCACAGCTCCACGCCGTCGTGCGGCAGGCCTTCGGCGTCCATGCGCTCGGCCACGCCGGCCTCGCGCAGCAGGCCGACGGTGGTCTGCTCCAGCACGCCGGCGCGGATGCGGCTGAGCACGTAGTCGGCGCTGCGCTGTTCGATCACGGTGTTGGCAATGCCCGCGCGCGCCAGCAACTGGCCGAGCAGCAGGCCCGAGGGGCCGGCGCCGATGATGGCGACCTGGGTCTTCATGGGGTGTCTCCGGTCGGTCTCGATGGGCATCGAGCTTAAAGCCCTGGGCACCGGCGCCTCAAGGCACGCAGCGATCAAACGCTTGCACAATTCGAACATGCGGCCTCCCACCCAGGCTTCCATCCAGGTGCGGTTGCCGGCTGCTGCTGCCAGCCCCCTGCCGACCTATGCCCTGTACGGCGAGCCGGGTCGCACCCAGGCCACCGACTGGCTGCACTGCGAGCGCATCGCCGAGCGCAGCCAGCGCCATGACTGGGAGATCCGCCCGCACCGGCATGCGGCGCTGCTTCAAATTCTGCACATCCGCTGCGGCAGCGCCCAGGCCTGGGTGGACGGCTGCGCACAGCCGCTGGACGGGCCGTGCGTGCTGCTGCTGCCGGCGCTGGTGCCGCACGGCTTCGTGTTCGCACCCGACATCGACGGCACCGTGGTCACCGTGCTCGAGCAGCACCTGGCCCGGTTGCTGGCCGGCACGCCGGCGCTGGCGGCGCAGCTGGCCAGCTGGCAGCTGCGCCACTTGGCGGCCGATGCGCCCGAGGCCCAGACGCTGCAGGCTGCGGTGGCGCAGCTGCGCGCCGAGTTCGCCGCCACCGGCGCCTGGCGTGAGCTGGCGCTGGACGCCGCGCTGCTGCAGCTGGTGGTGCAGCTGGGCCGGCTGTTGCCGGTGGACAGCGCCGGTACCGCCGCTGCCGCCGAGACCGTCGGTTCAGCCGGTGCAGCCGGTGCAGCCGGTGTCATCCATCCGGCACGCACCGGGGCCCGGGCGTTGGGCCATGTGCGCCGGCTGCGCGCGCTGGTGGAGGCGCGCTTCCGCCAGCAGCCCGGCCTGGCCGCGCTGGCGGCCACGCTGGGCATCACGCCCACCCAGCTCAACCGGGTGTGCCACCAGGTGCTGGGGCATTCTGCGCTGGGCGTGCTGCACGGCCGCCTGGTGCTGGAGGCCCAGCGCGACCTGGCCTACACCACGCTGTCGGTCAAGCAGATCGCGCTGGGCCTGGGCTTTGCCGACGCCGGCTACTTCAGCCGCTTCTTCCTGCGCCAGACCGGCCACACGCCCAGCGCCTGGCGGGCGCTGGCAGCGCGTTAGCAGCGTTGGGAGCTTGAGGTCGTTGGGGGCATTGGGGGCATTGGGGGCGTGGGCGGCCCCGGGGCCGTGCGATCGGTCACAGACTGCCGGCGCGGTTCAAGTTCCCCCGCCGGCGTGCCGAAAGCAAGGCCATGCGGGCCGCTGTCCAGCCCCTGACCCTTTGCCGGAAGACCGCAGGCCATGTCGCAGTCCGTTGTCATCGATGATTTGCAGGTCGGGATGTTCGTGCACCTCGACCTGGGCTGGTGGGCGCACCCGTTCGCGCTGTCGAGCTTCCTGGTCACCAGCCCCGACCAGATCACCACCATCCGTGGCCTCGGCCTGAAGCAGCTGCGCTGGAGCCCCGAGAAGAGCCGGCTGCCCGAGGCGCCCGAGCCACCCGGCGACGTGAACGACGCCGACGCCATCGTCGTTCCTGGCAGCGCCAGCCTCACCGATGACGGTGCGCTGGCGGCGAATGCGGTCGCAGAACCGACCGCAGGGCCGGCCGCAGGGCTGGCCGAGGCCGCGCCGCAGGCCGCGCCCGGCCCGCAGGCTGCCCGCCTGAGCGCCCTGGCGCAGCAGAGCGCCGCCCGCGCGCAGTGCGAGCAGCAGTACGGCGAGGCCGGCCGCGCCTGGCATGAGGCCCAGCGCCTCGTGCCACGTTCACCGGAGCAGGCGCGCGAAGTGACCGAGGGCCTGACGCGCGCGCTGCTCGACAAGATGATGGTCGACCGCGAGATGTGTGTGCGCGTGATCAGCGACGCCGCCGGCGACCGCGTCTCGGGCCATGCGCTGAACGTCGCCGTCATCGCCCTGCTGATGGGCCGCGTGTTCGGCCTTGCCGAGGACGAGATGCTGGACCTGGGCGTGGGCGCGCTGCTGCACGACGTCGGCAAGCTGGACCTGCCCGACCGCGTGCGCCATGCCGACCTGCCGCTGAACCCGCGCGAGCTGCAGGCCTACCGCGAGCATGTGGGCCTGGGCGTGGCCCTGGGCGAGCGCATGGGCCTGCGCGACGGTGCGCTGGCGGTGCTGGCCCAGCACCACGAGATGGCCGACGGCAGCGGCTTCCCGGCGCGGCTGAACCTGGACCGCATGGCCGTCGGCGCACGCATCGTCTCGCTGATCAACCGCTACGACAACCTGTGCAACCCGGCGCAGGTGGCGCAGGCGCTGACGCCGCACGAGGCGCTGTCGCAGATCTTTGCGCAGAGCCGCACCAAGTACGACGCGACCATGCTCAACGCCTTCATCCGCATGATGGGCGTCTATCCGCCGGGCTCGCTGGTGCAGCTGACCGACGACCGCTATGCCACCGTGGTCAGCTGCAATTCCAGCCGGCCGCTGAAGCCGCGGGTGCTGGTCTGCGACACCAAGGTGCCGGTGGAGGAGGCGCTGCTGCTGAACCTGGACGGCTGCACCGACCTGGGCATCCGCCGCAGCCTGAAGGCCACCCAGCTGCCGGCGTCGGCGCGCGACTACCTGTCGCCACGCCAGCGCGTGGTGTATTTCTTCGAGCCGGTACCGCTGCGCGCCGACGATTCCGCCGAGGCACTGGCCGCGTGAACCTGCCCAACGCCCAAGACGCCGTGATCGGCTGGCGCGCGCTGCTCGATGCGCTGGGTGCGCCCGCCTGGCTGGTCGAGCCGCACAGCCTGCAGGTGCTGGCCGTCAACGCCGAGGCCCTGGCCCTGCTGGGGCTGGCCGAGGCCGCCGTGCTGGGACAGGGCGCCGACGGCCTGATCGCCACACCCGAGGACCTGGCGTGGTGGGACGAGGCGCGCCTGGCGGCCGAGAGTCCCGGCGCGCCGCGCCCCGGGCTGCTGCTGTCGGACACCACGCTGGTGGATGCCGGCGGCCGCCTGGTGCAGGTGACGCGCCGCATCAGCGCGCTGGGTGCGGCCGATACCGCGCCACAGGCCTACCTGGTGTTGGTGCATGACCGCAGCGCGGCCCAGCGCGAGGCCGATGAGCGCGAGCTGCTGCTGTCTGAGCTGCAGGCCACGCTGGAGTCCACCGCCGACGGCATCCTGGTGACCGACCTGAGCGGCCGCATCCGCGCCTTCAACCGCCGCTTTGCGCGGATCTGGGGCCTGCCCGAGAGCCTGCTCACCGAGCGCCAGGACGACGCTGTCTACGACTGGATGCGCCGCAGCGTGGTCGACCCCGAGGCCTACAACCGCCGCCTGGCGCAGATCCACGAGGCCACGCTGCTGCAGGCCAGCGAGCGCATCACGCTGCACTCGGGCCAGGTGCTCGAGCGGGTGACGCAGCCGCAGAACTGCCGCGGCCGCCCCTGCGGGCGGGTGTGGTCGTTCCGCGACCACACCGACCTGGTCAGCGCCGGGCAGCGCATCGAGGCCTTGTCCAGCACCGATGCACTGACCGGCCTGTTCAACCGCCGGCAGATGACCCAGGCCATCACCGACGCCATCCGCCATGCGCGCCGCAGCGCCGGCACCCTGGCCCTGCTGCTGCTGGACCTGGACCGCTTCAAGCAGATCAACGACAGCCTGGGCCACGACGTGGGCGACCGGGTGCTGCTGGACTGCGCCGAGCGCCTGAAGACCTGCCTGCGCCAGGGCGACGTGGTGGCCCGCGTCGGCGGCGACCAGTTCGCGCTGCTGGTGCACGAGGCCGACAGCCGCGGCGCCGAGACCGCCGCCCGGCGCGTGCTGGACGCGGTCTCGCACCCCTGCTCGGTGGATGGCCTGCAGTTCACGCTGACCTGCAGCGTGGGCGTGGCGCTGTTCCCGGCCGACGGCAGCGACGCCGATCTGCTGGTGCGCCATGCCGAATCGGCCATGCAGGCCGCCAAGCAGGGCGGGCGCGGCTGCTTCCGCTACCACCAGGCGCACCAGGACGCCGACAGGCGCCAGCGCATGCGGCTGGACCATGCCATGCGCCAGGCCCTGGCCAGCCAGCGCTTCCGCTTGCACTACCAGCCACAGGTCGACCTGAAGACCGGCCGGGTGATCGGCGCCGAGGCGTTGATCCGCTGGCGCGACCCGGAGCTGGGCGAGGTGTCGCCCGGGCAGTTCATCCCGGTGGCCGAGGAGACCGGTTTCATCATCGCCATCGGCGACTGGGTGCTGGAGCAGGCGGTGCGCCAGGCCGCGCGCTGGCGCGACAGCGGCTTCGCGTTGCCGGTATCGGTCAACGTCTCGGCGCTGCAGTTCCAGCAGGCCGACTTCATCGACCGGGTGGCCACGGTGCTGCGCGAGCACAAGCTGGCCGGCGCGCTGCTGGAGCTGGAGCTGACCGAGTCCATCCTGGTCCACGACGCCAACGACGCGCTGGCGCGCCTGAGCCAGCTGTCGCAGCTGGGCGTGCGCCTGGCCATCGACGACTTCGGCACCGGCTACTCCAGCCTGGCCTACCTGAAGCGCTTCCCGATCGACAAGCTGAAGATCGACCGCAGCTTCATCAAGGGCCTGCCGGCCGACGAGAGCGACGGCGCCATCGTGCGCGCCATCGTGCAGCTGGCCCAGGCGCTGGCGATGCAGGTGATCGCCGAGGGCGTGGAGACCGAGCCGCAGCGCGCCTTCCTGCTGCAGCTGGGCTGCGACCAGTTCCAGGGCTTCCTGTATGCGCCGGCGCTGGATGCGCTGAGCTTCGAGGAGCGGGTGCGCCCGGCGCGCGGCCGCCGCAACCGGCCCCGGCTGAGCCTGGTGGTGCGCTGAGCACCGCGCCCGTCGTGTCCCGCGCCGTGGCCCGTGCCGTGGCCTGGGGGCAGGTGCACAATCAGCGCTGGCCCTGGCCAGCCCGGGGACGAGGCAGCGATGATCTACAAGTTCAAGAGCAAGGCCAGCGGCGACATCATCATGATGGAGCCCACCGGCGATGCGCTGTTGCGCGCCATCGGCCGGCCACCGGCGCCGCAGGGCATCATCGAGCCGGCGGACATGCCGGCAGCCATGGCCGCCATCGAGCAGGCAGTGCTGGCCGACGAGGCGGCCCGCGCCGAGGCCGAACGCGAGGCCGCCGACCGTGGCGAGCGCCTGGCCGCGCGTGAGGGTGTGGCCCTGCGCCAGCGGCTGTGGCCGATGCTGGACATGCTCAAGCGTGCCGCCGCCGCCGCAGTGCCGGTCACCTGGGGCGTCTAGCCGATCTTCCGGGAACGCAGCCCATGAAGATCTGGAGCGATGCCTGGAGCAATGGCGAGCCGATTCCGCCGCGCTTTGCGGCCGGCCGCCTCACTGACACCGGCGTGGCCTTCTCCGACAACCTCAGCCCGCCGCTGGGCTGGGGCGACCTGCCTGCGGGCACCCGCTCGCTGGTATTGGTCTGCCACGACTTCGACGTGCCCAGCCGTGCCGACGACGTCAACCGGGCCGACCGCGAGGTGCCGGTCGACCTGCCGCGGATGGATTTCTTCCACTGGCTGCTGATCGACCTGCCGCCCACGGTGAACAGGCTGGCCAGCGGCCAGTGGAGCCGCGGCTTCACCCCGCGCGGCAAGCCCGGCCCGGCCACCGACGGGCCGGCGCGCCAGGGCCTGAACGACTACACCGGCTGGTTTGCCGGCGACCGGGACCACGCCGGCCGCTATTTCGGCTACGACGGGCCGTTTCCGCCGTTCAATGATTCGCTGGTGCACCACTACGTGTTTGCGCTGTACGCGCTGGACCTGCCGCGCCTGCCGGTCGAGGGCGCTTTCAACGGCGCCCAGGTGCGCGAGGCGCTGGCCGGCCATGTGCTGGGGGCGGCCACGCTGTCGGGCACCTACACGTTGAACCGCCGGTTGCTGGCGCGCTGATGCGGGCGGTCTGATGCAGGCCACCCGCCTGGTCGTCATCCGCCACGGCGAGACGGCCTGGAATGCCGCCGGCCGGCTGCAGGGCCACCAGGACATCCCGCTGAACCCGCTGGGCCGGCGCCAGGCGGCAGCGCTGGCCGGCGCATTGGCCGACGAGGGCCTGGCGGCGGTGGTGGCCAGTGATCTGCAGCGCGCCTGGCAGACCGGCACCGCCCTGGCCGGCGCGCTGCGTCTGCCGCTGCAGCCCGAGCCCGGCCTGCGCGAACGCTGCTTCGGCATGCTGGAGGGCCTGACGCATGCCGAGATCGAGGCGCAGTGGCCCGCCCAGGCGCGCCGCCTGCGCGAACGCGACCCGGGCTTCGCCCCGGAGGGCGGCGAGAGCCTGATCGACTTCCAGGCGCGCTGCCTGGCCACGGTCGACCGCCTGGCCGCAGCGGCCGCCGGCCAGGCCACCGCGCTGGTCTGCCATGGCGGTGTGCTCGACATGCTGTACCGCGCCGCCACCCATGTGGCGCTGGACCGGCCGCGCAGCTGGCCGCTGGGCAACGCCGGCATCAACCGGCTGCTGCACACGCCCCAGGGCCTGGCCCTGGTGGGCTGGAACGACAGCGCCCACCTCGACGGCCTGGCGGAAGACGACATCGCGGCCTGAGAGCGCCCCCAGACCTGCCGCTTCGCGTCAGGCGCAGCCGGGACTGCCGGCGGGTCTGCAGGCGGGCGCTGCGGGGCGCATGC
>JBBRVT010000076.1:0-12723 GCA_038246615.1 Burkholderiales bacterium | reverse complement strand
GGCCATGGCCGCCGACTGGGTGGGTGAGCACCCGGAGTACCACGCCGACCTGGCCGATGTGGATGCGGCCGTGGCCGCCAGCTACAGCGTGGAAGACGGCCGCACCAACCCGTTCCTGCACCTGTCGATGCACCTGAGCATCGCCGAGCAGTGCAGCATCGACCAGCCCACCGGCATCCGCCAGGCGGTGGCCCTGCTGGCCGCCCGCCGCAACACGCTGCACCAGGCCCACCACGAGGTGATGGAATGCCTGGGCGAGATGATCTGGGCCAGCCAGCGCAGCGGCCTGCCGCCCGACGGCCAGGCCTACATCGACGCGGTAAGGCGCCGCGCCACGACCTGATCGCGCGCATGCCGGCGCTCCGGTCGGTGCCCAGGCCGGCGCTCAGGCCGGTGCGTAGCCCTCTTCGCTCAGCGCGGCGGTGAAGGCAGCGGCCGGCTGGGCGGATTCGATGCGCACCTGGTGCGACGGCAGGTCGATCTGCACGGTGGCCTGGGCATCGACCTTCTGCACAGTCTCGGTCACGGTGCGCACGCAGTGGCCGCAGGTCATGGTGGGCAGGGTCAGTTCGATCATGGCGGCTCCGGCTTGTCCTGGCACAACCGGTGATTCTGCGCCCGGGGCTACGATCGGGCGATGATCCAGACCCTGACCCTGCAACTGCCGATCACCGGCATGACCTGCGCCAGTTGCGTCGCACGGGTGGAGAAAGCCATCGGCAAGGTGCCGGGCGTGCAGCAGGCCAGCGTCAATGGCGCCACCGATTCAGCACGCCTGGTGCTCGACACCGCAGGCGCCGATGGCACCGCCCAGGCGGTGGCCGCAGCCGTGGCCAAGGCCGGCTACGGCATCCCCACCGAGACGGTGCGGCTGCAGATCGAAGGCATGACCTGCGCCAGCTGCGTGGGCCGGGTCGAAAAGGCGCTGGCCCGGGTGCCAGGCGCCAGCGGCGTCAGCGTCAACCTGGCCACCAACACCGCGCAACTGCAACGCCTGGCCGGCAGCGCCGACGACGCCGCGCTGCTGGCCGCAGTGCAGCAGGCCGGCTACCACGCCACCCGCATCACCGACCCCCAGGCTGCGCCCGCCGCCCACCGCGGCGACGACGGCTGGCGCGTGGCGGTGGCCGCTCTGCTGTCGGCGCCGCTGGTGCTGCCGATGCTGGGCGATGTGATCGGCAGACACTGGATGCTGCCGGCGCTGTGGCAATGCCTGCTGGCCACGCCGGTGCTGTTCTTCTTCGGCGCGCGCTTCTACAAGGCCGGCTGGGCGGCGCTGCGCAACGGCGCCGGCAACATGGACCTGCTGGTGGCCATCGGCACCAGCGCCGCCTACGGCCTGAGCCTGGTGCTGTGGGCGCAAGACCGCAGCGGCATGCCGCATCTGTACTTCGAGAGTGCCGCCGTGGTCGTCACGCTGGTGCTGTTCGGCAAGTGGCTGGAAGCCCGTGCCAAGCGCCGCACCCTGGTGGCGCTGGACGGCCTGCGCGCCCTGCGCCCCGACGTGGCCCGCCTGCGCCGCGATGGCGCTGAAGTGACGGTGCCGCTGGCCGAAGTGCAGACCGGCGACACCGTGCTGGTGCGGCCGGGCGAGCGCCTGCCCACCGACGGCATCGTGCTGGAAGGCCGCAGCCACCTTGACGAAAGCCTGCTCACCGGCGAGAGCCTGCCGGTGGCGCGCCAGCCCGGCGACCGGGTCACCGGCGGCGCCATCAACGGCGAAGGCCTGCTGGCGGTGCGCACCACCGCCGTGGGTGCGGCCAGCATGCTGTCGCAGATCATGCAGATGGTCGAATCGGCCCAGGCGAAGAAGGCGCCGATCCAGCAGACCGTCGACAAGGTGGCGGCGGTCTTCGTACCGGCGGTGTTTGTCGTCGCGCTGCTCACGCTGCTGGCCTGGGGGCTGCTGCGCGGCGACTGGGCCGCCGCGCTGATCCATGCGGTGTCGGTGCTGGTGATCGCCTGCCCCTGCGCGCTGGGCCTGGCCACGCCGGCCACGCTGATGGTGGGCACCGGCCTGGCCGCGCGCCACGGCATCCTGGTGCGTGACGCCCAGGCGCTGGAGTTGCTGCGCGACGTGGCGGTGGTGGCCTTCGACAAGACCGGCACGCTGACCGAGGGCCGGCCGACGCTGGTCGATGCCACCGCCAGCGCCGCCCTGCCCGGCGGCCGCGCCGAGTTGCTGGCCCTGGCTGCTGCGCTGCAGGCCGCCAGCGAGCACCCGCTGGCCCGCGCCGTGCTTCACGCCGCGCAGGCCGAGGGCGTGGCGCACCTGCAGGCCGACACGCCGCAGGCGGTGGCCGGCCGGGGCATCACCGGCACGGTGGGCGGCCGCAGGCTGCAACTGGGCAGCAGCGTCTGGATGGCCGAGCTGGGCGTGGTGGACGCCGCGCTGCAACAACAGGCGCAGGCCTGGGCCGCCCAGGGCCGCAGCGTGGCCTGGCTGGCCGAGACGGTCGGCGGTCCAGCGACCCATCCAGCGGCCGAACCAATGGCCCAACCAGTGGCCCAACCAGCAGGCGACGCGGCAGCCGGCCAGCCGCCGCGCGCGCTGGGCCTGCTGGCCTTCGGCGACCATGCCAAGCCCGGGGCGGCAGCGGCGGTGGCGGCATTGCGCCGCGAAGGCCTGCGGGTGGTGCTGGTCAGCGGCGACAACCGGGGCGCGGCCGAGGCGCTGGCGCGCGAGATCGGCTTCACCGACATGGCCGATGTGCGCGCCGAGGTGCTGCCCGGCGACAAGGCCAAGGTGATCGCCGCGCTGCGTGCCGGCCTGGCGCCGGGCCAGCGCGTGGCGATGGTCGGCGACGGCGTCAACGACGCACCGGCGCTGGCCGCAGCCGACGTGGGCCTGGCCATGGCGCATGCCGACGGCGGCGCCACCGACGTGGCGATGCAGACCGCCGGCATGACACTGCTGCGCGGCGACCCGGTGCTGGTGGTGCAGGCGCTGCAGCTGTCGCGCGCCATCACCCGGCGCATCCGCCAGAACCTGTTCTGGGCCTTCGCCTACAACGTGGTGGGCATCCCGCTGGCCGCCTTCGGCCTGCTGAGCCCGGTGGTGGCCGGCGCCGCGATGGCGCTGTCGTCGGTCAGCGTGGTCAGCAACGCCCTGCTGCTGGGGCGCTTCAAGCCGCGCGGCTGACAGCCACCGGCCGCCGGCCGCCGGCCGCCGGCCGTCAACCGTCAACCGTCGGCAATCAACTGCGGCCGCGCCGCACTGCCTCGTCGCCGGCCCACAGCGCGTCGCGTTGCGGGAAGTTCCAGCGGCCCGGCGGCTCGCGGTCGGTGATGCTGTCAGTCCGGCGGTCGGCAGCGCCCTGCGACAGGTCCAGCACCAGCGGGGGGATCGGCAGTTGCTGCGCCACATCGAAGAACACCTTGACGATCGGCGCGGTCAGCGCGTGGCTGTTCTGCTCCAACACCACCGCCAGCCGGCCCGAGGCCAGGCGCACCAGCGCGCCGTTCGGGTAGATGCCCAGGCTGCAAACGAAGTGGCGGAAGATGGTCTGGTCGAAGTGCCCCTTCCAGGAGGCCATGCGCGCCATCGACTCGGCCGGGTCCCAGCCGGCCTTGTAGGGGCGGTTGGAGGTGATGGCGTCGTAGACGTCGCACACCGCGCCCATGCGGGCGAACTGGCTGATTCGCTCGGCAGGCAGCCGGTGCGGGTAACCGGTGCCGTCGATGCGCTCATGGTGGTGCAGGCACACGTCCATCGCCGCCTCGCTGGCTCTGCGGGCGTCCTGCAGCATCTGAAAGCCGCGCTCGGGGTGGGTACGCATCACCGCGAACTCTGCCTCGGTCAGCTTGGCCGGCTTGTTCAGGATCGACAGCGGCATCGCCGCCTTGCCCATGTCATGCAGCAGGCCGGCCATGCCGGCCTCGCGGCAGCTGGCATCGTCCATGCCCATCTGGTTGGCCAGCGCCACCATCAGCGCGCACACCGCCACCGAGTGCATGTACGAATAGTCGTCGGCCGTCTTCAGGCGCGCCAGGCTGACCAGCGCACCCGGGTTGCGGAACACCGAGCGGGTGATGTCGTCGACCAGCGGCTGGCAGCGCTCGGCCTCCAGCACCTTGCCCAGGCGCGCTTCGGCGAACAGGCTGGTCACGGCCACGCGCGAGCTTTCGCAGAGGCGTGCGGCCTCGCACAGTTCCTCGTCCATCGCCACGCGCGCAGCACGCGGCGCCGGAACTGCGGGCGCAGCTGCGGGTGGCGTGGCCGGCGCAGCGGCAGGCGTGCCGCGGGCCAGCGGCGGTGCCGGCACGGCTGGCGCGGGGGGCGCGGGGGGCGCGGCGGATCTTAGCGGCCATTGTCGGTATCCCACCGAACGCACGGCCGCAAAAGAACACCCCAGAAGCTGCTGAGTTTCGCGGCTGACCGTGTCAGCCGCGGCGCACTGGTCAGCGGAAGCGGCCCTGCGGCACCACGTGCAGGTCACCGGGCAGCGAGGCCAGGTACTGCGCGATCTGCTTGAGTTCGCTGTTGCTGAAGATCAGCTTCTTCTTGCCGTCGGCTTCCTGCACCACCTGGGCGCGCATCACGGCGTTGGCGCGGCCGAGCCTGGGGTTGCCGTCGGTGTGGTAAGCCTTCAGCGTGGCGTACAGGTAGTCGGCATGCTGGCCAGCCAGGCGCGGATAGCCCGGGGCGAGCGGCTTGTTGAAGTTGGCACCATGGCAGGCCACGCAGGTGGCCATGCGGTCTTTCAGGGCGTCGGGCATGGCCTTGGCCAGGGCTGCGGGCGCCGGCGTGCCCACGCCCTTGCCCTGCTGCTCATAGAAAGCGCCCAGGTCGGCCATGTCCTGCTCGCTCAGAGAGGCGGCGATAGCGCGCATGGTGGGGTGCTTGCGGTCGCCCTTCTGATAGGCAAGCAGCGACGCCACGATGTACTGGGCACCCTGGCCCGCGATCATCGGCACTTTGTAGACCTCGGGAAAAGTGGCCTGGTAACCGACGATGCCGTGGCAGCCGATGCACATGGCAGCCTTGGCGGCGCCCTTGGCGGCATCAGCGGCGGCCGGTGTCTGGGTTTGGGCCTGTGCAGCGGCGCCAATGCCGGCCAGTGCCAGCAGCAGGGGAAGCAGGGAAAGCGCGTTGGTCATTGTCTGGCGGGCAGGATGGATTCGCTGGTGGACAGGCCCAGGCAACGGACCCCGCCGCGCCTGCACCGATGGCCCGGCAACCGCCTTGGCGGGCGTCAACCGGGTGACTTCTGAGTATAAAGGCCACCCCTATACTGGCCCGGCACCGGGCTTCGGTCCCGCCCCGCTGCCCCTTCACGCTCAGCCCCTCCACCCTCAGCCACGGCCCGCCGGCCGCACCCCGCCATGAAGTTCCAAGGATCCGACAACTACGTCGCCACGCAAGACCTGATGCTCGCCGTGAACGCCGCCATCACGCTCAAGCGCCCCTTGCTGGTGAAGGGCGAGCCCGGCACCGGCAAGACCATGCTGGCCGAGGAAGTCTCGGCCGCACTGGGCCTGCCGCTGCTGCAGTGGCATGTGAAGAGCACCACCAAGGCCCAGCAGGGCCTGTACGAGTACGACGCGGTGAGCCGGCTGCGCGACAGCCAGCTGCGCGACGACGAGAGCGTGCAGAAGGTGCGCAACATCAGCAACTACATCCTCAGGGGTGTGCTGTGGCAGGCCTTCACCAGCGACACGCCGGTGGCGCTGCTGATCGACGAGATCGACAAGGCCGACATCGAATTCCCCAACGACCTGCTGCGCGAGCTGGACCGCATGGAGTTCTACGTCTACGAGACGCGTGAGCTGGTCCAGGCCCGGCACCGCCCGGTGGTGTTCATCACCAGCAACAACGAGAAGGAGCTGCCAGACGCCTTCTTGCGCCGCTGCTTCTTTCACTACATCAAGTTCCCCGACGCCGACACGATGAAGAGCATCGTCGACGTGCACTTCCCCGGCCTGAAGAAGGAACTGCTCACTGCGGCGATGAAGACCTTCTACGACGTGCGCAACCTGCCCGGCCTGAAGAAGAAGCCCAGCACCAGCGAGTTGCTCGACTGGCTGAAGCTGCTGGTCGCCGAGGACATCCCGCTGGAGGCCCTGCAGAGCAAGGACGACAAGGTGGCCGTGCCGCCGCTGGTGGGCGCGCTGCTGAAGAACGAGCAGGATGTGACCTTGTTCGAGAAGCTGGTGTTCATGCAGCGCCACAACCGCTGAGCAGATGCGCAGGCCTCGGGCCAATCTCGGGCGCTGCAATCGAAGGCGCTGCAACCGGGGCGATGCAACCGAGGCGATGCAATCGGGGGCGCTGCACGGAGCGCTGAAATGGGGGGCGATGCAATCGCGCGCCCGCTGCCACTGATCTGATGGACCGCACCATGGCCTTGCCACGCATCACCGCCCCCATCACGCTGCAGGGCACGCATGTGCGTCTGGAGCCCTTGCAGCACAGCCATGCCACCGCGCTGGCCGAGGCAGTGCGCGACGGCGATCTGTGGCAGCTCTGGTACACCGCCATCCCCACGCCCGAAGGCATGGCCGCCGAGATCGCCCGCCGGCTGGGCTTGCACGCGGCCGGCAGCATGCTGCCATTCACCGTGCTCGACGCCACCGGCACGCCGGTGGGCATGACCACCTACATGAACATCGACAACGCCCACCAGCGTGTCGAGATCGGCTCGACCTGGTATGCCGGCCGGGTGCAGCGCAGCCCGCTCAACACCGAGGCCAAGCACCTGCTGCTGGCGCATGCCTTCGAGCAGTTGCAGTGCATCGCGGTCGAGTTCCGCACCCACCGCTTCAACACCCAGAGCCGGCGCGCCATCGAGCGGCTGGGCGCGCAGTTCGACGGCATGCTGCGCAACCACCAGCGCGCCAGCAACGGCACGCTGCGCGACACCGCTGTCTACAGCATCACTGCCGACGAGTGGCCCACGGTGCGCGCCCACCTCGACTTCCAGCTCAGCCGCCCGCGCGGCTGAGCCACGACAGCACCGCCACCATGCCCAAGCGCCGCCCCATCACCGTCGACGACCTCTGGGCGATGGAGCGCCTGGGCACGCCCAGCCTGTCGCCCGACGGCACGCAGGCGGTGCTGCCGGTCGGCCGCCACAGCATGGACGACAACAAGGCCAGCAGCGCGCTGTGGCTGCTGCCCACGCTGGGCGGGCAGCCGCGCCAGCTCACCCAGTGCGGCGACAAGGACGGCGCGCCGCAGTTCAGCCCGCGCGGCGACAGCGTGGGCTTCACCGCCCGGCGCGAGCAGCAGGGCCACAAGGACGAGACACCGCAGTTCTACCTCATCCCGGTCGACGGCGGCGAGGCCCGGCGCGTGGGCGAGGTGGCCACCGGCGTGGAGGCCTTCCGCTGGTGCCCCGACGGTGCGCACATCGTCTTCATCTCCTGGGTCTGGCCGCAGATCAAAGGCGCCAAGGCCCAGGCGCGGGCGCTGAAGGACTTCAAGGCCCGCAAGACCACCGGCGTCGCCACCAGCGAAGGCCTGTACCGCTACTGGGACCACTTCGTGCCCGAGGGCCGGGTGCCGCACCTGCACCGCATGAACCTGCACAGCGGCAAGGTGGTCGATCTGTTCGAGGGCACGGCCTACAGCCTGGACTGGTGCGACCCCGACGCCCACAGTTTCGACATCTCACCCGACGGCAAGCGCATCGTCTTCGCCTTCGACCCGGCGCCCGACAAACGCAGCGACGGCCGCTTTGCGCTGGCCGAGCTGGACATCAAGCGCCGCAGTGTCGAGGTGATCGCACAGGACGTGGGCTGGGATTTCGGCGCTCCGCGCTACAGCCCCGATGGTGTGCGCGTGGCCTGCCTGGCCAGCCACCAGGCGCTGCGCCACACCATGCCGCATCAGTTGGCGGTGGTGGTGCCGGGCCAGCCGGTCGAGGTGGTCAGCGCCGAATGGGACCACGAGGTGGCCGCGCCGCTGCTGTGGGAGGACGACGGCAGCGCCGTGCTGCTGGCCGCCGAACAGCAGGGCCGGCGCCACCTGTGGCGCTTCGACCTGGCCGACCGCCGTGCCGAGGTGCTGGTGCATGGCGGCACGGTGCAGGGCTTCGACAAGGCCGCCGGCACGCTGGTGACGGTGGCCGACGCCGCCGACCACCCGGCGCGCTGCCATGCCCTGCTGCCCGGCGCCGCGCCGCACCGCATCGAGACCTTCAACGACGCGCTGATGGCGCGCATCCAGCTCGGCCGGCACGAGTCCATCCGCATCACTGGCGCACGGGGCGACCCGGTGCAGGTGTGGCTGTTCTACCCGCCCGGCTTCGACGCGAAGAAGCGCTACCCGCTGCTGCAGGTGATCCATGGCGGGCCGCATGCCGTGGCAGGCGACAACTGGCACTACCGCTGGAACAACCCGCTGTTTGCCGCCGGCAGCGGCCAGAAGGGCAAGGATGGCGGCGATGGCGGCGATGGCGGCCATGTCGTGGCGGTGGTCAACTACCACGGCTCGTCCAGCTTCGGCCATGCCTTCCTCGACAGCATCAGTGGCCATTGGGGTGAGCTGGAGCTGCAGGACGTGGAAGCCGCCACCACCGAGCTGCTCAAGCGCCCCTACATCGATTCGGCACGGGTGTACGCCACCGGCGGCAGCTACGGCGGCTACATGGTGGCCTGGATGAACGGCCATCTGCCGGCCGGCCGCTATGCCGCCTATGTCTGCCATGCCGGCTGCTTCGACTGGACGGCGATGTTCGCCGACGATGCCTGGGCCTGGCATGCCAAGGAGCTGGGCGGCTGGTACTGGGACGACCCGGCCCGCGTGCAGGCGCAAAGCCCGCACACCTTTGCCGCCGCCATGCACACGCCCACGCTGGTGATACATGGCGCACTCGACTACCGCGTGCCCGACGCCCAGGGCCTGGCCTACTACAACACGCTGAAAGCGCGTGGCGTGCCGGCGCGGCTGCTGTGGTACCCCGACGAGAACCACTGGATCGTCAAGCCGCAGAACAGCCGGCTCTGGTATGCGGAATTCTTCGGCTGGCTGGCCGCCCACCCGGGGCAGCACAAGCCGGCGAAGCCGGCGAGGGCAACCAAGGCTGGCAAGCAAGGGCGTGGCGCAACCGGCGCCTGAACGCGGTATGGTCCAACAGCGTGCCCAGGCGGCACCGGGAGGCAAGCGATGCTGATCAACTTCTTCTACACCCTGCGCGCGGCCAAGCTGCCGGTCTCGGTCAAGGAATTCCTCACCCTGCTCGAAGCGGTGAAGGCGGGCGTCATCGACCAGTCGGTCGACCAGTTCTACTACCTGGCCCGCACCACGCTGGTGAAGGACGAAGCGCACTACGACAAGTTCGACCGCGCCTTCGGCGCCTACTTCAAGGGCGTGGAGATGCTGGCCGACTTCACCAAGGAAGTGCCGCTGGACTGGCTGCGCAAGAACCTGGAGCTCGAACTCAGCGCCGAAGAAAAGGCCAGGATCGAGAAGATGGGTTGGGACGAGCTGATGGAGACGCTGAAGAAGCGCTTCGAGGAGCAGAAAGAGCGCCACGAAGGCGGCAACAAGTGGATCGGCACCGGCGGCACCAGCCCGTTCGGCGCCTACGGCGTCAACCCGCAGGGCATCCGCATCGGCCAGGAAAAGAGCCGCAACAAGAGCGCGGTGAAGGTGTGGGACCAGCGCGCTTACAAGGACTACGACGACAACCTGGAGCTGGGCACGCGCAACATCAAGGTGGCGCTGCGCCGCCTGCGGCGCTTTGCCCGCGAGGGCGCGGCCGAAGAGCTCGACCTGGGCGACACCATCCACTGCACCGCCGCCAACGCCGGCCTGCTCGACATCAAGCTGGTGCCAGAGCGCCACAACAAGGTGAAGGTGCTGCTGCTGATGGACGTGGGCGGCACCATGGACGAGCACATCCACCGGGTGGAAGAGCTGTTCTCGGCCACCAAGACCGAGTTCAAGCACCTCGAGTTCTATTACTTCCACAACTGCGTCTATGACTTCATGTGGAAGAACAACCGGCGCCGCTTCAGCGAGAAGACCGCCACCTGGGACATCATCCGAAAGTACAACAAGGACTACAAACTGATCTTCGTGGGCGACGCGACGATGAGCCCCTACGAGATCCTGCAGCCCGGCGGCAGTGTCGAATACAACAACGAAGAGCCGGGTGCCGAGTGGATGCAGCGCCTGACCAACGCCTTCCCCAAGTACGCCTGGATCAACCCTGAGCCGCAGGGGGTGTGGCAGTACCGCCAGAGCATCTCGGTGATGCAGCAGCTGGTCAACCAGCGCATGTTCCCGCTCTCCCTGGCGGGGCTGGAAGGGGCGATGCGTCTGCTGTCGAAGTGAGCCTGCGGCGCCCCGGGCGGGGTGCGCTGGCCGGCGTGCCTGCGCGCTGGCTGCGGCCGGGGCTGCTGGTGGTGGCTGCTGCGCTGTCCGGCGGCTGCGCGTCCATCCGAGGCTGGCTGCCGACCGACGGCAACACAGCCACGCCGGCACAACCACCGGCACAACCACCGGCGCGGCCCGAGTTCACGCTGATCGTCGAGGCGCCAGCGGCACTGCGCACGCTGCTGCTGCGCCACCTCGACCTGGCCCGGCTGCAGCAGCTGCCCGACGACGAGCGCCTGGGCAATGCCGAGTTCAACCGCCTGGTGGCCGCGCTGCCCGCGCAGGCGCGCGAGCTGCTGCAGACCGAAGGCTACTTCGACGCCGAGGTCACGGTGCTGCGCGAGGCCGAGCGGGTGCCCGACGGCCGCCGCAGCGCAGTCCCGGCCACCGTGCGGGTGCAGGTGCTGCCCGGCGCGCCCACCCGGGTGGCGACGCTGCAACTGCAGCCAGAGGGCGAGTTGAAGCGGCGCATTGCCGCCGGTGATGCCGATGCACGCGCCGTGCAGGGCCGGCTGTCTGCAGACGGCGTGCTGGGGCCAGGTCAGGTGTTCCGCAACGCCGACTGGTCGGCCACCAAACTGCTGCTGCTGACCCGCCTGCGCAGTGCCGGCTATGCCGCTGCCAGCCTGCAGCGCAGCGATGCCAGCATCGACGCCGACGCCCGCAGCGCGTTGCTGACGGTGGTGCTCGACAGCGGCCCGCTGTTCCTGGCCGGCCCGGTGCAGGTCAGCGGGCTGCAGCACCACGATGAGGCCATGGTGCAGGCGCAGGCCGGCTTCGGCGCCGGTGCACCGCTGACCGAGGCGCGGCTGACGGCCTTCCAGGACCGGCTGCAGAAGACCAGGCTGTTCAACAGCGCCACCGTCGCCGTCGAGCCCGACCCGGCCAGCGCCGCCGCAGCGCCGGTGCGGGTGCGGGTGACCGAGGCGCTGCTGCAGCAGGCCACGGTGGGCGCCGGCATCAGCGCCAATATCGGTCAGCGGGTGACGGTGGAACACACCCACCGGCGCCTGTTCGGCCTGCCGGTGCTGGCCGACAACAAGCTGGAATGGGGGCGCGACCGCCAGAGCTGGAGCGGCGACTTCACCACCCACCCGGGCGACGGCTTCTATCGCAACCTGCTGGGCGTGCAAGCCGAGCGTGTGACGAGCAACACCGACGTGGTGCTGTCGCAGCGCCTGCGCCTGGGCCGGATACAGGACACGCCGCGCATCGACCGGCTGTACTTCGTCGAGTTGCTGCGCTCTCGCCAGGCCGACCTGCCCGGCACCGCCGGCAGCGTGCGCAGCGGGGGCGCGCCGTCCACCGCCACTGCGCTCAGCGCCAACGCCCACTGGGTGTGGCGCGATCTGGACAGCGCCATCCTGCCCACCCGCGGTCTCAGCCTGGCGCTGCAGACTGGCGCCGGCCAGGCCACCCAGCACGGCGGGCCCAGCGGGGCCTTCGCCCGGCTGTACGGCCGGCTCACCGGCTACCTGCCGCTGGGTGAGCGCTGGTACGGCACGGCGCGGGTCGAGGCGGGCCAGGTCCTGCATGGCAGCGGTGTGCAGGTGCCGGACGCGCTGGGCTTTCGCGCCGGTGGCGACGATTCGGTGCGCGGCTACGCCTACCGCGCGCTGGCGCCCACCGACGCCGGCGGCGGCACCATCAGCGGCAAGCAGCTGCTGACGGCCAGCGTGGAAGTGGCACGGCCGATCCTGCCGTCGATGCCGTCGGTGTGGGGCGCGCTGTTCATCGACGCCGGCCGCGCGGTGAACAACTGGCACGACTACAGCCCCGCCTGGGGCTATGGCGCCGGCATCCGCTGGCGCAGCCCGATCGGCCCGCTGCGCGTCGACCTGGCCTGGGCCGATGAGTTGAAGAAGCTGCGCCTGCACTTCTCGGTGGGCATCGCCTTCTGACCATGGACACCGCCACGCCACCGGCAACGCCGGCCACGCCGCCGCCTGCAGCGCCGCCGCCTGCAGCGCCGCCGCCTGCAGCACCACCACCACCGCCGCCGGCCACACCACCGCCGGCCCGGCGCGGCCGGCCCGCCTGGCGCACGCTGCGCTGGGTGACGCTCGGGCTGCTGGCGCTGGTGCTGGCCCTGCTGGCCGCGCTGGCCGCCAGCGCCTGGCTGGCATGGCGTCTCCCTGCTGCCCTGCCCTGGCTGCTGCAGCGCCTGCCCGGTCTGCAGGCCAGCGGTGTCAGCGGCACGCTGGCCACCGGCCGGCTGCAGATCGACCAGCTCGACTGGCAGCTGCCGGCCCGCGCCGGCCGGCTGCGGCTGTGGCAGGTGCAGATCGACGGCGCCAGCCTGGTGCTGTGGCCGCGGCCCGGCACCCAGGCCCTGCTGCGCATGGGCCGGGTGCAGGCCGCGCGCGCGCAGTACGACAGCCCGCCGCCCAGCGGCCAAG
>JBBRVT010000075.1:0-12827 GCA_038246615.1 Burkholderiales bacterium | reverse complement strand
GCAGCAGCCGGCGCTCTTTACAGGCGCGCATGTGATGCATTGCCTGAAAGCGCCCCCAGACCTGCCGCTGCGCGTCAGGCCCTCCGCGGGGGACTGAGGAAACTTGGGAGCGGCCCGGCGTTTCCTGATTGGCGCCCCCAGACCTGCCGCTGCGCGTCAGGCCCCCCGCGGGGGACTGAGGAAACTTGGGAGCGGCCCGGCGTTTCCTCATGCGATCCCGCGCATTGCCGATAAGCAGTGGTGCCCGCACCCGCCCGACCGCCCCAGCCCTGCCCGACCTGCGGCCAGCCAGCGCGCCGCGTGCAGCGCCTGCCGGCCGACCTGACGGGCCTGGCGGCGCGCGGGCAGCGCCGCTACCGCTGCGCCGCCGCCGACTGCGGCTGGGAAGGGCTGCTGGCCGCCGCAGCCCGGCGTCCGCTCGCAGCGCCAGGCGCCGCCCGGCGGGCAGCCCCGCGTCTGGCGCTGGCGCCGGCGCCGGCGCTGATGTTGGCCGCTGCCGCTGCGGCGCTGCTGGTGCCGGCGGTGCTGGTGGCGATGATGGGTCTGGGCCACTGGGCCGAACAGCAGGTGCAACGGGCCGTGCCGTTGGGCACCAGCCACGATGGCCGCCCACTGCCGGCTGGCCATGCCTTGCAGACCTGGCCGCAGGTCCTGCCCGGGGCCCCTGCTGCGGACGTGCCGCCGCTGGCCTTGCGCGAGGGCTGTGCCTGGGGCCAGCCCGGGCGCAACCCCTATCTGGGCACCACCGAACAGGCGCTGCTGGGCGCCCGCCTGCCACCGGAGGTGGTGCGGGAAATCACGCGCATGCGCCAGGCCCGCCAGGTGACCGACCGGCTGGAGATCCGCACTGGTGCCATCCGTGTCGTCAGCGACGGCCGCGAATTCAACCCGCGGTCTTTCGTGATGACCTACGGCCGCACGCTGTGCGTCGATGCGCGGGTGCACTTTCCGCCGGGCCATGTCGAGCCGGCCGATCTCTACGAGGCGCGCGACGCCCGTGGTCGGCTGCATTCGGTGATGGTGCCCGACGTTTGCGGCAATGTGTCGGTGCTGGGCGCACGCGGTGAGCGCCTGGGCAAGCAGGCACTGGCATCGGCGCTGGTGGCGCAGGGCGGTCCCGCGCCCTGGGTGGGGTTGGTGGCTGACGCACCGCAACCGGCATGGCTGGGCAGCCTGCGCTGGGCACTGGGTCTGGCGCACGACGGCCCGGCCGGCCCGGGCCGAGCGTCGGCGCAAAGCCTGCGCGCGGTCAACGAGGTGCCCGAACCCGGCACGCTGGGCTGCGTGCTGGCGGCACTGCTGGCGCTGGCGCTGCAGCGGCGGGTCTGGGGGCGCCCTCAGGCGCTCAGCCGCCCAGCCCCTTCATGCCGCCCATGCGCTTCATCATCTTCATCAGGCCGCCGCCCTTCATCTTCTTCATCATCCCCTGCATCTGATCGAACTGGTTGAGCATGCGGTTGACGTCCTGCACCTGCACGCCGGCACCGGCGGCCACGCGGCGCTTGCGGCTGGCCTTCATCAGTTCGGGCTTGCGGCGCTCCAGCGGCGTCATCGACAGGATGATGCCTTCCATGCGTTTCACGTCGCGCTCGGCCTTGTCCATGTCGACGTTGCCGGCCTTGGCGGTGAGCTGGCTGGGCAGCTTGTCCATCAGGCCAGACAGGCCGCCCATCTTCTTCATCTGCCCCAGCTGCGACAGGAAGTCGGTCAGGTCGAAGCCGTCGCCCGACTTCAGCTTCTCGGCCAGCTTTTGCGCCGCGCCCAGGTCGACGTTCTGCTGCACCTGCTCGACCAGGGCCAGGATGTCGCCCATGCCCAGCACCCGGCCGGCATGGCGCTCGGCGTCGAACACCTCCAGCCCGTCGATCTTCTCGGACACGCCGGCAAACTTGATCGGCGCGCCGGTGACCTGGCGCACGCTCAGCGCCGCACCGCCGCGGCTGTCGCCGTCGAGCTTGGTCAGCACGATGCCGGTCAGCGGCAGCGCATCCTTGAAGGCCTTGGCGGTGTTCACCGCGTCCTGGCCCTGCATCGCATCGACGACAAACAGCGTCTCGATGGGCTTGAGCGTGGCATGCAGGTCGCGGATCTCGGCCATCAGCACTTCGTCGATCGCCAACCGGCCGGCGGTGTCGACCAGCAGCACATCGAAGTAATGGCGCCGGGCATGGTCGATGGCGGCCAGCGCGATGTCGTGCGGCGTCTGGTCGGGCGTGGACGGGAACCATTCGGCACCGGCCTGGCGGGTCACCATCTTCAACTGCTCGATGGCGGCGGGGCGGTAGACGTCGGCACTGACGGTCAGCACCTTCTTCTTGCGCTTTTCGATCAGGTGCTTTGCCAGCTTGGCGGTGGTGGTGGTCTTGCCCGCGCCCTGCAGGCCGGCCATCAGGATGACGGCTGGCGGCTGGGTGGCCAGATTGATGTCGCTCACCCCTTCGCCCATGGTGGCGGCCAGCTCCTTGTGCACCACGCCAACCAGCGCCTGGCCGGGGTTCAGCGAGCCCACCACCTCGGTGCCCAGCGCTTTCTCCTTGACCCGGGCGATGAAGTCGCGCACCACCGGCAGCGCCACGTCGGCCTCCAGCAGAGCCATGCGCACCTCGCGCAGCATGTCGGCGACGTTGCTGTCGGTGATGCGGGCCTGGCCGCGCATCGTCTTGACGAGGCGCGACAGGCGGTCGGAGAGGGTGGAGGCCATCGGCATGGCGGGCACGCCGTGTGGGAGTGGCCGCGAAAGTACACTGTCTTCGATGATTCTACCGACCGTCCCCGTCACGAGCCTGGGCCTGGCGCCCCTGGGTCTGGCACTGCTGTCGGTACTGGCCTACATGGTGGCCGCCTGGCCCACGCGCAGCCCGTCTCGGCTGCCGGCGCCGGCGCTGGTGGCGGGCTGGCTGTTGCATGCGGTGCTGCTGGTACTGGACATCGGCGGCTGGGGCCGCGGCGAGCCCGGCGCCCGGCTGGGCTTCGGCCCGGTGTTGTCGCTCACGGTCTGGCTGGTGCTGGCGGTGCACGAGGTCGAGAGCCGCTTCGTGCCCCTGCCCGGCGTGCGCCGCGTGCTGGCCATCAGCGGCGCTGCGGTGGTGCTGCTTGCCTGGGCCTTTCCCGGCGAGGTGCGCGCGTCCGCCAACGCCTGGGGCCCCGTGCACTGGCTGCTGGGCGTGGGCTCCTACGCGCTGTTCGGTGCCGCCGTGCTGCATGCCTGGATGCTGGATTCAGCCGAGCGCCAGCTGCGCCTGCGCAGCACTGGCAGTGGCGCCTTCGGCCTGGCGCCGGCCGGCACCGCGCCCGGGCCGATGGGCATGCCGCTGCTGCGGCTGGAGCGCCTGACCTTCCGCTTCGTCGAAGCCGGCTTCGTGGTGCTGACGCTGGCCCTGCTGCTGGGCGTGGCCACCATGCCGCAATGGCGCTGGGACCACAAGACAGTGTTCTCGCTGCTGGGCTGGACGGTCTTCGCCGCGCTGCTGGCCGGCCGGCAGTGGCGCGGCTGGCGCGGGCGGCACGCCACGCGCTGGCTCTATGTGGGCGTGGTGCTGCTGCTGCTGGCCTATGTTGGCTCGCGCTTCGTGTTCGAGGTGTTGGTCCCCCGCGCTACGGCGTGATCGGTCGGAGCCGGCGATGCTGAAGTTCCTGTTGGTGCTGCTGGTGGTGGGCATCGTGTTTTGGAGCCTGCTGTCGCGGCTGCGCGGCCCGGGCCGACGCGGTGGCGATGAGGGTGGCGATGGTGTTGGCGATGGTGGTGGCGACAGTGCAGGCCGCGACGACAGTGGCAAGCCTGCCGTCGCCGCACCGGTGGTGATGGTCGAGTGCGCCCACTGCGGCCTGCATCTGCCGGCAGCCGATGCCGTGCCCGAAGACTCGCAGCTGTATTGCAGCGACGCCCACCGCCGGCTGGGACCGGTGCAGCCGCCGCAGGCATGAGCCTTCCTGGCAACCGCCGGCGGGCCGAGCGGCGCCACGCCGACCGGCGCCAGCCGCCGGTGTCGGCCGCCGAGGATGGCTGGTTCGGCGCCTGGGGCGATCCCGGCCACAGCGGCCTGGCCTCCCGCAGGGTCGAATCGTCATTGCCGGAGGCCGATCCCGAGGCCCACAGCGACAGCAACTTCATCGCCCGCGAGGCCAGGCGCCTGGTGTCCACCGAAGGCGCGGCGCTGCCGCGCATCCTGCGCACCTATCTGGCGGCGCGCGCGGGGCTGTCGCTGGCCCTGGTGCTGACGCCGTTTCTGGCGGCGCTGGGGGGCGGCAAGCCGCCGGTGCTGGTGATCCTGCTGTGTCTGGCCTATGCCAGCCAGGCCTTGTCGCTGTGGCTGCTGCACGGCGGCCGCGACGAGCCGGTGCCGCCCGACCACCTGCAGCCACGCCAGTGGTTGTGGACCATCGGTGTGGACCTGGTGGCGTTCTCGGCGCTGCGCGTGCTGGAGCCGCTGTCGTCCTTGAACTACACCGCCCTGCTGGTGCTGCCGGTGCTGATGTCCGGGGTGTTGACCAGCCGCCTGGTGGCACTGGCCACCGCAGCCGCGCTGTCGCTGCTGCTGATGCTGGCGGTGTGGCCCCAGGTCATCGACGGCGGCGACCTGCTGCTGCTGCTGTCGCAGGCCGGGCTGGCCGGCGCGGGGCTCTTCCTGACTGCGCTGCTGGCCAGTGAGCTGTCACAGCGCCTGGCGCGTGAGGAGCGCTCGGCCCGCACCAGCCTGGAGATGGCCCGCCAGCAGACGCTGCTGAACCGGCTGGTGATCGAGGAGATGGCCGATGGCGTGCTGGTGGTCGACCGGCGCGGCCGGGTGCGCGCCATCAACCCGGCGGCACGCCAGCTGCTGGGGCCGGCCGGCGCCAGGATGATGTTGCCCAGCCCGCTGGTCGACGAGCCCGGCCTGCGGCCGCTGCAGCAGGCGCTGGAGCAGGCCTATGCCGAGGGCAGCTGGCCGGCCGGTGCGCGCGAACTGCCCCTCACCCTGGCCGACGGCGACCGCCGCACGCTGCAGGTGCGTGCGCGCTTCACCCGGCGCAGCGGCATCGGTGCCGACGGCACGCCACCGGAGGACATCTGCGTGCTGTTCCTGGAAGACATGCGCGCGGTGCAGGCCCGTGCCCGCAACGACAAGCTGGCGGCGATGGGGCGGGTGTCGGCCGGCATCGCGCATGAGATCCGCAACCCGCTGGCGGCCATCGCCCAGGCCAATGCGCTGCTGCTGGAGGACGATCTGGCGCCGCAGCAGTGGCGCCTGTCGCACATCGTGGCCGACAACGTCGAGCGGCTCAAGCGCATCGTCGACGACGTGCTCGCGGTGGCCCCTGGCGCGGCGTCGCCGGCGGTGGTGATCGATGCCACCGCCGAGGTGGCTTCGATCTGCGCCGACTGGCGCCGCAGTGCGCTGCCCGAGGCACAGCCCGACCTGCGCCTTCAGGTGGAGCTGCCGGACAGGCCGCAGCCGGCGTACTTCGACGCCGAGCACCTGCGCCGGGTGTTGGTCAACCTGCTGGACAACGCCAGCCGGCATGCCAGCGACGAGGCCGGCGCCATCGCCCTGAGCCTGCGCACCGGGCCGGCGATCGGCGCGCTGACGGTGTCGGTGGTCAGCGACGGCGTGCCGATCCCGCCCGATGTGGAGCGCCACTTGTTCGAACCCTTCTTCTCCACCCGCAGCCGGGGCAGCGGGCTCGGCCTGTACATTTGCCGCGAGCTGTGTGAGCGCCATGGCGCCAGCATCGACTTCAGCCTGGCCCCGCCAGGCGCGCGGCGCCGCAACGTGTTCAAGGTGATGATGCGCGCGCCCGACATCGGCGCATCAGCCAGCCCCCGCACCGGACCCCCTGCCTGATGAGCGCCAACTACAGCCTGCTGGTGGTCGACGACGAGCCCGACCTGCGCACGCTCTACGAGCTGAGTCTGCTGCGCGAGGGCTATGACGTCGACAGCGCGGGTTCGGTCGAGGAGGCCTGGGCGCGCCTGGGTGAACGCGGCTACAGCGCGGTGATCACCGACATGCGCCTGCCCGACGGCAACGGCATCGACCTGCTGCGCCGGCTTGAAGCCGCCGGCCGGCCCGAGAAGACCATCGTCATCACCGCCTACGGCTCGGCCGAGAACGCGGTGGAGGCCCTGAAGGCCGGCGCCTTCGACTACCTGACCAAGCCGGTGGACCTGCGCCAGTTCCGCGCCGTGGTCGCTTCGGCGCTGGGCAGGCCGCTGCCGCCGGCACCCGATGCCGGTGCCGTGCGGCCGGCCCGGGCGCCGGCGGCCCGGGCTGCGCCCGGCGTTGCCGCACCTGCGCCGCGGGCTGTACCAGCGCCTGGATCCGCGCTCACACCCGCGCTCACACCCGCGCCTGCACCCGCGCCTGCATCCGCGCCGGCTGCCGGCCCGGCGCCCCACCCCGCGCTGCTGCGCATGGCGGGCGTGTCACCGGCCATGCAGCAGCTGCGTTCGCTGATCGAGCGGGTCGCGCGCGGCATGGCGCCGGTGATGGTGCAGGGCGAGTCGGGCACCGGCAAGGAACTGGTGGCGCGCGCGGTGCACGAGGTGAGCGCGCGCGCGGCCCAGCCCTTCATCGCGGTGAACTGCGGCGCCATTCCCGAGCAGCTGCTGGAGGCCGAGTTCTTCGGCTACCGCAAGGGTGCCTTCACCGGCGCGGTGGAAGACCGCCTGGGCTTCTTCCAGGCGGCCCAGGGTGGCACCCTGTTCCTCGACGAGATCGGCGACCTGCCGCTGGCCATGCAGAGCAAGCTGCTGCGGGCCATCCAGGAGCGGTCGGTGCGCCAGGTGGGCGCCACCGCCGAGCTGCCGGTGAACGTGCGCATCGTCAGTGCCACCCACAAGGACCTGGCCGCCGAGGTGCAGGAGGGCCGCTTCCGGCAGGACCTGTACTACCGGCTCAACGTGATCCAGGTGCGCATGCCGCCGCTGCGCGAGCGCGCCGGCGACCTGCCGCTGATCTGCGATGCGGTACTGGCACGCATTGCCCGCGATGCCGGCGTGACGCCGCCGCCGCAGCTGGCGCCGGACGCGCTGGCGCTGCTGTCGCGCCATGCCTTTCCGGGCAATGTGCGTGAGCTGGAGAACCTGCTGCACCGCGCTGTCACGCTGTCCGGAGACAGGCTGATCCAGGCCGCCGACCTGGGCCTGGGCGACGATGCAGGCTCCGACAGCGACTGGCAGGCCATCGGGCAGCCGGGCGCCCAGCTTGCACCGGCACCGGCACCGGCTCCGGAACCGGCACCGGCACCGGCTGGTGCCGCCCCCTTGCCCGGCGACCTGGTGGCGCACCTGGACGCGGTGGAGCGCGACATCATCATCCGCGCGCTGGAACAGCACCGCTTCAACCGCACGGCCGCCGGCAGCAGCCTGGGCCTGTCGCTGCGGCAGATGCGCTACCGCATGGCCCGCCTGGGCATCCAGGTGGCCGAGCACGGGCCGGAATGAGCCTGGCTGCTGCAACCAGGCCCCGCTGGCAGCGTGGCTGGTGGACGGGCGCGCAGGCGCTGCGCTCGCCCAACCATGGCCCGCGCCCGCCGGGCACGGTGGTCGACCTGGTGCTGCTGCATTCGATCAGCCTGCCGCCGGGTGAATTCGGCGGCGACCACATCGCCCGGCTGTTCACCAACCGGCTCGACTGGTCGGCCCATCCGTACTTCGAGGCCATCCGCGGGCTGCAGGTGTCGGCCCACTTCCTGGTGCGGCGTGACGGCCAGATCCAGCAGTTCGTGTCGACCGACCGGCGCGCCTGGCATGCGGGCGTGTCGTCGTGGCAAGGCCGGCCGAACTGCAACGACTACAGCATCGGCATCGAGCTCGAGGGCCTGGAGGGCGGTCTGTTCGAGCCGGCCCAGTACGCGGCCCTGGTGCCACTGCTGCAGGCCCTGGTGCGGCGGCATCCGCTGCAGGCCATGGCCGGCCACATGCATGTGGCGCCTGGCCGCAAGATTGACCCCGGGCCAGGCTTCGACTGGGCTGCCCTCGCGGCCTGGCCTGGCTGCCCCCGCAGCCTGCCGTTCCAACCCTGAGGAAGCCGTCGGGCGCAGCCGCCGGCTTGCGGGTGAATACGCTACCGGTAGTGCTTCAAGAGGGTTGAAGCGCTAGATCTAGTGCCCCAACGTGCTATTCTTCAAGCCCTGACCCGACGCGCTGCCATGCTGTGCAGCGCGCCCCGCCCAGGGCGCCAACACCCTTGTTGTCATGCGGCCAGGCCTTGTTTCCCAGCGGAGGCAGGCCTTGGGCGCCGGGGGCCATCGGCAGCACTGGCGCGACGCTCTTCGAACCGATCACCGGGTGGCCGCACGGCCGCCAGCCACACAGAGGGACCCCCATGCAGACCACCATCACCACCAGCGCCACCGCCATGATGCCGCCCCGCCTGCCGCAGCAGGCCGCAGCCAGCAGTTCGGCCTACGCCGGCTACCAGATCATCCGGCGCAACGGCTCGGTGGTGTCGTTCGAACCGAACAAGATCGCGGTGGCGCTGATGAAGGCCTTCCTGGCGGTGCATGGCACCCAGGGCGCTGCGTCGGCGAGCGTGCGCGAGACGGTGGACGGACTCACCGAGAGCGTGGTGCGTGCCCTGTTGCGCAGCCGCCCGGGCGGCGGCACCTTCCACATCGAGGACGTGCAGGACCAGGTGGAACTGGGCCTGATGCGGGGCAGCCACCATGAGGTGGCGCGCGCCTATGTGCTCTACCGCGAGCGCCGCACCCAGGAGCGTGCCCGCCAGGTGCAGGCCGCCGCACCGCAGGAGCCGGTGCTGCACGTCAGCGACCGCGGCCAGCGCGTGCCGCTGGACATGGCCGCGCTGTCCGCGCTGATTCAATCCGCCTGCGAAGGCCTTGGGCAGGACGTGCGGCCCGAGCCGATCCTGGCCGAGACCCGCCGCAACCTGTACGACGGCGTGCCCATCGACGAGGTGTACAAGGCCAGCATCCTGGCCGCCCGCACCCTGATCGAGAAAGACCCGGCCTACACCCACGCCACCGCACGCCTGCTGCTGCACACCATCCGCAAGGAGATCCTGGGCGAAGAGGTCAGCCAGGCGCAGATGGCCGAGCGCTATGCCGACTACTTCCCGCAGTTCATCAAGAAGGGTGTGCAGGCCGAACTGCTGGACCCGAAGCTGCAGCAGTTCGATCTGGCGCGCCTGGGGGCGGCGCTGCAAGCCGAGCGTGACTTCCAGTTCGACTACCTGGGCCTGCAGACCCTGTTCGACCGCTACTTCCTGCACATCGACGAGCAGCGCATCGAGATGCCGCAGGCCTTCTTCATGCGTGTGGCCATGGGCCTGGCGCTGAACGAGATCGACCGCGAGGCGCGCGCCATCGAGTTCTACAACGTGATGTCGACGTTCGACTTCATGAGCAGCACGCCCACGCTGTTCAACGCCGGCTCGCTGCGCAGCCAGCTTTCCAGCTGCTACCTGACCACCGTGGCCGACGACCTGGACGGCATCTACGAGGCGCTGAAGGAGAACGCCCTGCTCAGCAAGTTTGCCGGCGGCCTGGGCAACGACTGGACCCGGGTGCGCGCCCTGGGCAGCTACATCAAGGGCACCAACGGCAAGAGCCAGGGCGTGGTGCCCTTCCTGAAGGTGGTGAACGACACCGCCGTGGCGGTCAACCAGGGTGGCAAGCGCAAGGGCGCGGTGTGCGCCTACCTGGAGACCTGGCACCTCGACATCGAAGAGTTCCTGGAGCTGCGCAAGAACACCGGCGACGACCGCCGGCGCACGCACGACATGAACACCGCCAACTGGATCCCCGACCTGTTCATGCGGCGCGTGATCGAGGGCGGCCAGTGGACGCTGTTCAGCCCCAGCACCTGCCCCGACCTGCACGACAAGTTCGGTGCCGACTTCGAGCAGGCCTATGTGGCCTACGAGGCCAGGGTGGACCTGGGCGAGATCAAGCTGCACAAGCGCCTGCCCGCCAAGGACCTGTGGCGCAAGATGTTGAGCATGCTGTTCGAGACCGGCCACCCCTGGGTGACCTTCAAGGACGCCTGCAACGTGCGCAGCCCGCAGCAGCATGTGGGCGTGGTGCACAGCAGCAACCTGTGCACCGAGATCACGCTGAACACCAGCGACACCGAGATCGCGGTGTGCAACCTGGGCAGCATCAACCTGGCCCAGCACCTGAAAGACGGCCAGGTCGACCATGTCAAGCTCAAGCGCACCGTGGCCACTGCCATGCGCATGCTCGACAACGTCATCGACATCAACTACTACGCAGTGAAGAAGGCGCGCGACAGCAATCTGCGCCACCGCCCGGTGGGGCTGGGCATCATGGGCTTCCAGGACGCGCTGTATCAGCTGCGCCTGCCCTATGCCAGCCAGGCGGCGGTGGACTTTGCCGACCGATCGATGGAGGCGGTGTGCTACCAGGCCTACTGGGCCAGCACCGAGCTGGCCGAAGAGCGCGGCCGCTACAGCAGCTACCGCGGCAGCCTGTGGGACCGCGGCATCCTGCCGATCGACAGCCTGGACCTGCTGGCCCAGGCCCGTGGCGGCTTTGTCGAGGTGGACCGCAGCGTGACGCTGGAGTGGGACGCCCTGCGCGCGCGCATCGCCCGGCACGGCATGCGCAACAGCAATTGCGTGGCCATCGCGCCCACCGCCACCATCAGCAACATCATCGGCGTGGACGCGTCCATCGAGCCCTGCTTCGGCAACCTGTCGGTCAAGAGCAACCTGTCGGGCGAGTTCACCGTGGTCAACGAGTACCTGGTGCGCGACCTGAAACGCCTGGGCCTGTGGGACGACGTGATGGTGATGGACCTCAAGCACTTCGACGGCAGCCTGCGCCGCATCGACCGTGTGCCCGAGGACATCAAGGCGCTTTATGCCACCGCGTTCGAGGTCGACGCGCAATGGCTGGTGGAGGCCGCAGCCCGCCGCCAGAAATGGATCGACCAGGCCCAGAGCCTGAACATCTACCTGGCCGGCGCCTCGGGCAAGAAGCTCGACGACATCTACAAGCTGGCCTGGCTGCGCGGCCTGAAGACCACCTACTACCTGCGCACCATGGGCGCCGCCGCAGCCGAGAAGTCGACCGTGAGCGCCGGCTCGCACAACGCGGTTTCCAGCGGCGCGGCCAGCGGCGGCGGGCTGTCGGCCATCGATGCGGCAGCCCTGCAGGCCCAACACGCAATCGACGCGACTCCGGCCAGCGATATCAAGTTCTGCGCCATCGACGACCCCGGCTGCGAAGCCTGCCAGTGATGACCGCCGCGCCTGCCGTGCAGGCCGGCCGCACCGAGCACGACCAGAGACGATGCAAGGTCACAACAACGTGGCCCTTCAGATGTCAACAAGTGCTTGGTGTTTGATGACAACACTCCGATAATTCAAGCCATAGGAAGCACACACATGCTGGTCTGGGAAGACGACGTCAAGCTGCCCTCGACGACACCACCGAAGTCTGCAGTGCCGCAAGCCGGAACACCCGCGCGGCCTGTGTCTCCGCCACCTCTCACGCAACTCCAAAGCGCAATGTCTGCTGTTGCACCGGCCCCGGCCATGGTGGCCGCAGCCGCATCGAAGTTGCTGGCCGAACCGGCCCGGGCGCCTGTCGCCGCGCGGCGGGTCAATGCGGCCGAGAAGCGCATCATCAATGGCAACACCGACGTGAACCAGTTGGTGCCGTTCAAGTACAAGTGGGCATGGGAGAAGTACCTGGCCACCTGTGCCAACCACTGGATGCCGCAAGAGATCAACATGTCGCGCGACATCGCGACCTGGAAGGACCCGAACGGCCTCACCGAAGACGAGCGCCGCATCATCAAGCGCAACCTCGGCTTCTTCGTCACCGCCGATTCGCTGGCCGCCAACAACATCGTGCTGGGCACCTACCGGCACATCACTGCGCCCGAGTGCCGCCAGTTCATGTTGCGCCAGGCATTTGAAGAAGCGATCCACACCCACGCCTACCAGTACATCGTCGAGAGCCTGGGCCTGGATGAAAGCGAGATCTTCAACGCCTACAACGAGGTGCAGTCGATCCACGACAAGGACCAGTTCCTGATCCCGTTCATCAACGTGATCATGGACCCGCACTTCAAGACCGGCACGCCCGAAGACGACCAGACCCTGCTGCGCAGCCTGATCGTCTTTGCCTGTCTGATGGAAGGCATGTTCTTCTACGTGGGCTTCACCCAGATCCTGGCCATGGGCCGCCAGAACAAGATGACCGGTGCAGCAGAGCAGTACCAGTACATCCTGCGTGACGAGTCGATGCACTGCAACTTCGGCATCGACCTGATCAACCAGATCAAGCTCGAGAACCCGCACCTGTGGACGGCCGAGTTCAAGGCCGAGATCAAGGACCTGTTCCTGAAGGCGGTCGAGCTGGAGTACCGCTATGCCGAAGACACCATGCCGCGCGGCGTGCTGGGCCTCAATGCATCGATGTTCAAGGGCTACCTGCGCTACATCGCCAACCGGCGTGCCACGCAGATCGGCCTGGAGACGCTCTTCCCGAACGAGGAAAACCCGTTCCCCTGGATGAGCGAAATGATCGACCTGAAGAAGGAGCGCAACTTCTTTGAAACCCGCGTCATCGAGTACCAGACCGGTGGCGCATTGAGCTGGGACTGAACCTGCAGGCACGCAGGTGCCTGTTGATCAACCCGGCAGCAGATCGAGATCAGCGCGGGTGTGATGGTCGCCAGACGAAGCGACCGCACATCCCATTCCCCCGTTCACCGAGGGGCCATTACGGCCTGCAGAGACCGCCAAGCCTTCTCGATGAATCGCCCAGCCGGCAAACCGGCGGGCGTGTCTTGTCACTTGATCAAGGAGATTCTCATGGCAACTGCGAAGAAGGCGGCTCCGGCCGCGAAGCCG
>JBBRVT010000074.1:0-12860 GCA_038246615.1 Burkholderiales bacterium | reverse complement strand
AGCTGAACACGCGCCAGGCGGCTGCCACCTCGCCGGCCCAGGCGCGCAGCAAGTCGGCCGCGCTGGCACGTGGCGTCGCCGCGTCGCGGCCGAAGGCGGCCAACAGCAGGAATTCCAGCGCCAGCACCGGCGCAGCGGGCAGCAGCGCCAGCACCAGGCCGGCCGCCACCCACCCGGGTGCCAGCCCCGCCGGCACAGCCCAGGCCAGCCAGGCCCCGGCCGCCAGCACCGTGGCGGCCAGCAGCAGCAGTTGCAGGCGGGCGATCATGGCCGCAGTCTCGCATCGCCTGGTGCGGTGTCCGATGCAGCGCCCGCTGCAGCGTCCGATCCAGTGCCCGAGACAGCGCCCGAGACAGCGCCCGAGGCAGCAGCTTGTGCAACGCACTGGCGGCCGGGCCGCCGGCGCGCTACCCTGGCGGCCGATGAGCAACCCACTGGCCGACCGCATCACCGAACACCTGGGCACCGTGGCCCGCATGCGCGCGCTGCGCGATGCCGACCCCGACCTGGCGCGCCGGGTGGTGGCGCTCAAGGCCTACCAGGCCGCGCGCTTCGCCCGCACCTATGCCGACCTGCTTTCGCACCCGCGCTACGGTGCGGCGGCCCGCTTCTTTCTCGACGAGCTCTACGGCCCGCAGGAGTTCTCGCGCCGCGACGCGCAATTCGAGCGGGTGGTGCCGGCCCTGGTGCGGCTGTTTCCCGGCGAGCTGGTGGCCACCGTCGAGCAGCTGGGCCAGCTGCATGCACTGACCGAGGCGCTGGACGACAGCGCCGCCCGCCAGCTGCCCGGCCTGCCCTGCACCGCCGCCGGCTATGCCCAGGCCTGGCACGCCGCCGGCCGGGCGCCGGCGCGCGAGGAGCAGATCCGCCTGACGCTGGGCATCGGCACCGCGCTCGACCGTTACACCCGCAAGCGGCTGATGCGCTCCACACTGCGGCTGATGCGCGGGCCAGCCCAGGCCGCCGGGCTGGGCGATCTGCAGAAGTTCCTGGAAGCAGGCTTCGACGCTTTCGGCGCGATGAAGGGCGCGGACGTGTTCCTGGGCCTGGTGGCGCAGCGCGAGCGGGCCCTGGCGGCGGCGCTGTTCGCGCCTGGTGCGGTGCAGGCCGCCACGCTGCCGGCAGCCGACCGGCCCGCGCCGCTGGACCTGCTGCCCTGAGAGCGCCCCCAGACCTGCCGCTGCGCGTCAGGCCCCCCCGAGGGGGAGGTGCAGCCGGCGCTGGCGCCGGTCTCGCTGGCGGCAGCGCGACGACAGCCGGCATGCTGCAATCCACCGATCGCCACCGCCCCACTCTGCCGGATGCCCACCACCGCCCCCGACATCGCCACCACGCTCGACCAGCTGCAGGCCCAGGTGCTGGTGCGCGGCTGGCTGTCGGCCAACAACATCGTCTTCCACCAGCAGGGCCAGGGCCAGGTGGTGGACACCGGCTACATCAGCCATGCCGACCAGACCCTGGCGCTGGTCGACCGGGCGCTGGCCGGCCAGCCGCTGGCAGATGTCATCAACACCCATCTGCACAGTGACCATTGCGGCGGCAATGCGGCGCTGGCGCAGCGCTGGCCCGGCCTGCGCATCACCGTGCCGGCGGCCTCGCGCGCCAAGCTGCTGCCCTGGGACGACAGCCTGCTCAGCTACCAGGAGACCGGCCAGCGCTGCGCGCCGTTCACGCCGCAGGCCTTCCTGGACGACGGCGACACGCTGCAGCTGGGCGGCCGGCCCTGGCAGGTGCATGCCGCGCCGGGGCATGACCCCGACGCGGTGCTGCTGTTCGAGCCCGAGACCGCCACGCTGATCAGCGGTGACGCGCTGTGGCAGCAGCGTCTGGCGATCATCTTTCCCGAGCTGGCCGACGAACCCGGCTTCGACGCCGCCGCGCAGGTGCTGGACCGCATCGAAGCGCTGCGCCCGCGCCTGGTGCTGCCCGGCCATGGCGAACCGTTCACCGACGTGGCGTCGGCACTGGCCGCCTCACGCCAGCGGCTGGCGGCCTTCATGGCGGCGCCGCAAAGGCACCGCGCCCATGCCGCCCGGGCGCTGGTGGTCTATCACCTGCTGGAGCACCGCCGCCGGCCGCGCCAGGCGCTGGTGGACTGGATCGCCAGCACGCCGATCTTCCTGAAGGCGCTGCAATGCACGCACGATGCGGCATTGGCACAGCAGGCCGCCGAGACCACCGTGGCGCGGCTGCTGGCCGACGGCGTGGTGGTGCCGCTGCGCGAGGACGGCGTCGACCTGGTGCAGATCGCCGGCGATTGAGGCGCGGCGGGCAGCGGCAGCGCCGGTCAGCAGCGCCAGGCAGCAGCGCCGGTCAGCAGCGGCAGCGCCGCTCAGCGCAGCCTGCCGGCGGCCTGCTCGCCGGGGTTGGGGTTGCCGTCGGGCTGGTAGGGCAGGCTGCCTGGCGTGCCGTCGCTGCCGGCCTGCGGCACGCCCTGCGGCACCTGCACCGGCGGGAAGGGTTGCACCGCCTGGGCGCCTGGCATCGGCGGCACGCGCATCGCGCCGGGCACGCCGCTGAACACCATGCCCGGCGGCATGCCGGCCAGGGCGGCAGGCAGCCCGGGCAGGCCGGCGCCGGGCAGTTCGCCCGGGCGGCCACGCTGGGCCTCGGCCAGCGGCGGCAGGCTCAGCGTGACCTGCGGCGCAGCGCCGGCGGTGCCCAGCTCGACCTGGCGGTGGCGCACGGTCAGCAGGCGCAGGCCGGGCTCCAGCTCGCGGCCGACGCCGAACGCGCGCGCCGGCTTGCCGTCCACCGAGATCAACGCCAGGCCCGTGCTGTGGCCGGTGCGCGGTGCCACCACGCCGAGCAGGCGGAAACGGCTGTCAGCCAGCACCACCGGCGCCTCGTCCAGCGGCCTGGCCGGCGGCTGGCCCAGCAGCCGAACCAGGCTGGCACCCGCCGGCGGCGCCGGCGCGGCCAGGCTGGCGCCGGGCGGCACCGGCGTGCTGCGGGTGAACAGCGGCAGGCCCCAGGCCACCGCACCGGCCAGCACGGCGGCCCAGATCAACAGTGTCATCAAGCGAGCGCTCATGGCCCGATTATCATCCTCGGGTTGCCCCTGCATCCCCCGATCAAGCCTCTGCCCATGACCCTTGCACATGCTTCCAGACGCCCCGCGCACGCCGTGGCGCGTGCCGTGCGCCGGGGTTTCACGCTGATCGAGCTGATGGTGGTGCTGGTGATCATCGGCGTGCTGGCGGCGCTGATCGTGCCCAACGTGCTGGACCGCACCGACGATGCGCGCGCCACGGCGGCCAGGGCCGACATCAACAACCTGATGCAGGCGCTCAAGCTCTACAAGCTGGACAACCAGCGCTTTCCCAGCGCCGAGCAGGGGCTGGAAGCGCTGGTCAACAAGCCCGCAGCCGGCAACGTGCCGGCCAACTGGCGCCGCTATCTGGACAAGCTGCCGGCCGACCCCTGGAGCCGGCCGTACCAGTACATCTTCCCGGGCGTGAAGGGCGAGGTCGACATCTTCAGCCTGGGCGCCGACGGTCAGGCCGGCGGTGACGGCAAGAACGCCGACATCGGCTCCTGGCAGTAGGCCCGCACCGGCACGGCCGGTGCTGCCGATGCAGCCGGTGCTGCCAACCGCCCCGGCCGCGCCGGTGCCGCGCTGCGGCTGGCGTGCACCGCGCGGTTTCACGCTGATCGAACTGCTGCTGGTGCTGCTGTTGATCGCGCTGGTCTCCGGCCTGGTGAGCCTGTCGCTGCGCGACGGCAGCCAGGCCAGCCTGGACCGCGAGGCGCAGCGCCTGGCCGCACTGCTGGAAGCCGGCCGCGCCGAGGCCCGGGCCACCGGCGTGGCGGTGCGCTTCGAACTGGTGGGCAACGGCGAGCGCGCCACCGACACCGACACCGACGCCCGCTTCCGCTTCGTCGGCCTGGCGCCGCGCAGCCTGCCGGGCAGCAGCGGTGCGCCGGGCCGCTGGCTCGACCCCGCCGTGGTGGCCAGCATCGCCAACGCCACCGCACTGCGCCTGGGCCCCGAGCCGCTGATCGGCGCGCAGCGCATCACCCTCAGCCTGGACGGCCAGCGCCGGGTGCTGGCCACCGACGGGCTGGCGCCGTTCGCGGTGGCCGAGCCCGCCGCCGACCTGCCATGACACGCCACGCGCGGTCCGCAAAGCCAGGCTTCACGCTGGTCGAGGTGCTGGTGGCGCTGGCCATCACTGCGCTGGCGCTGGCCGCCGGGCTCAAGGCCGCCGGGGCGCTGATCGACAACGCCCAGCGCCTGGGCGAGGTGACGTCGGCGCACTGGTGCGCCGACAACGCGCTGGCGGGGCTGCGGCTGGCGCAGCAGTTTCCGGGCACCGGCGAGGCCGAGTTCGCCTGCAGCCAGCTGGGCCGCGACTACCGCGGCCTGCTGCGCACCCAGACCACGCCCAACCCCAACTTCCGCCGCATCGACGCGGTGGTGACCGACGGCCAGGGCAACGTGCTGGCCACCCTGTCCACCGTGCTCGGTCGGTATTGATGACCCCCCGCCGAAGCGCCTGCGGCGCCCGTCCACGGCAGGGCCTGCATGCCCGGCCGCTGCGGTCGGCGCGCAAGGGCTTCACCCTGGTCGAAGTGCTGGTCGCCGTGCTGATCATGGCGGTGGTCGCCGCGATGGGTTGGCAGGGCGTGTCGGGCATGGTCCGGGCGCGCGACATCGGCGCGGCGGCCAGCGACCGCACGCTGCGGCTGTCGGCGGTGATCGGCCAGTGGGAGCAGGACCTGGGCGCCCTTTACGACAGCAGCGTGGTGCCCGGCATCCAGTTCGACGGGGCGTCGCTGCGCCTGGTGCGCCGCACCGACGACGGTGTGCAGCTGGTGGTCTGGGCGCTGCGCAACGGCTTGTGGCAACGCTGGCCCGGCCCGGTGCTGCGCCGCAGCGCCGCGCTGCGCGAGGCCTGGCTGGCCAGCCAGCAGCTGCAGGGCCAGGAGCCCGGCCAGCTGCAGCTGCTCGACGGCGTGGCCGGCTGGCAGGTCTATTTCTGGCGCGGCCAGGGCTGGAGCAATGCCCAGTCCAGCGGCGACGAGGTGGCCTTCAACGACGACAGCCGCAACCCGGCTGCCGCGCCGCCCGCCGCCGGTGCGCCGGCCGGGGGTGCCAGCGCACCAGACAGCGGCGCAGGAGCACCAGACAGCGGCGTCGGGGCACCAGCCGGCGGCACCGGCGCACCGCCGGCCGGCGTGGTGGTGCGCAACCGCAGCCTGCTGCCCACCGGCGTGCGCCTGCAGCTCGACCTGCCCGAGGGCCGCATCACGCGCGACGTGCTGCTGCCACCCACACCATGAGACGCAAGCGCAGCCCGCCGCGTGGCGCCGCCCTGCTGGTGGCGATGGTGCTGCTCAGCGTGGTGGCCACGCTGGCGGCCGGCATGGTGTGGCAGCAGTGGCGCGCGGTGCAGGTGGAGACCGCCGAACGCAGCCGCCACCAGAGCAGCTGGATGTTGCTGGGCGCGCTCGACTGGGCGCGGCTGATCCTGCGCGAGGACGCCCGCTCGGGCAAGGCCACCAGCCTCAACGAGCCCTGGGCCACGCCGCTGGCCGAGGCGCGGCTGTCCAGCTTCCTGGCGACCGACCGCGACAACAACGCCGACAGCGGGCCCGAGGCCTTCCTGGCCGGCAGCATCACCGACGCCCAGGCGCGCTACAACCTGCGCAACCTGGTCATCGACAACAAGGTCGACGCGCTGCAGCTGGCCATTCTGCAGCGGCTGTGCAGCAGCGTGGGCCTGGGCCCCGACACCGCCGGCACACTGGCCGAGGGCCTGCTGGCCGCGCAGCAGGCCGCCACCGACAACGCGCCGCTGCCACCGCAGCAGCTGGCCGACCTGGTGTGGCTGGGCCTGGACGCCGCCGTGCTGGAGCGCCTGGCCAGCGTGGCGGTGCTGCTGCCGGTGGCCACGCCGGTGAACCTGAACACCGCCTCGCGCGAGGTGCTGGCCGGCGTGGTGGTCGGGCTCGACCTGGGCAGCGCCGACCGGCTGGTGCAGTCGCGCGTGCGCACACCGCTGCGCAGCATCGCCGACGCGGTGGCGATCGTCGGCGCCGGCCCCAAGCTGCAGGAGCGCGACGTCGACGTGAAATCGTCCTACTTCGAAGTGCGCGGCCGGCTGCGGCTGGAGAACCGGGTGCTGGAGAGCCGCAGCCTGGTCGAGCGGCGCAGCGGCCTGCAGGTGCTGGCCATCCAGCGCCAGCAGCAGGCCAGCCTGATTGCGGCGGCGCAGTGAGCCTGTTCGCCGGATCGGTCGACACAGTGCTGCCCCACAATGTCCGTGCATACAGGCGCCGCCCTGGTGCAACGCCTGCCCGTTCGATCCCAGACCCAACGCCCCCGACACCCCCGACACCCGCGCCGACGTTCCCATGACGCTGCTCGTGATCCTGCTGCCCGCGCCACCGCGTGCCGACGCGCCGCCTGCGGCCGAGCCGGCGTTCCTGGCCTGGCTGCTCAGCCCCGACGGCCTGGCCGTGGCCCAGCGCGGCAACAGCGCGGCCAGCGCCCTGCCGCCGGCCGACACCGTGGTGGCCGTGGCGCCGGCCGGCGCCGTGGCCTGGCACCGCCCGGTCTGCCCCAAGGCGCCGGCCAACCGCCTGCGCGCCGCGCTGGGCGGCCTGCTCGAGGAGCACCTGCTCACCGACGACGACGACCTGCACCTCGCCCTGGCCCCCAGGCCGGTGGCCGGCGCGCCGGTGTGGGTGGCGGCGCTGCACAAGCCCTGGCTGCGCGGCCAGCTCGACCGGCTGGCCGCCGCCGGCCGGGTGGTCGACCGGCTGGTGCCGGCGCTGGCACCGCAGCCCGATGCCGACGCGGCGCCAGAAGGCCATTTCCACACCCCCCAGGGCCCGGCCGACAGCAACGACGAGGGCGCACTGCAGCTGGCCTGGGCAGACGCCGACGGCGCCGCCAGCCTGCCGCTGGCCGGCGGCCTGGCGCGCAGCCTGCTGCCGCTGTGGCAGGCACGCGGCCCGGTCTGGACCGCCACCCCGGCCGCCGCTGCCGCCGCCGAGCGCTGGCTGGGCCTGCCGGTGGCCGTGCGCAGCGACGCCGACATGGCCCTGGCCGCCGTGCGCTCGCCCTGGAACCTGCTGCAGTTCGACCTGGCGCCGCGCCACCGCAGCAGCCTGGCCGCCGGCAACCTGTGGCGCACGCTGATGGGCCCGGCCTGGGCGCCGGCGCGCTGGGGCCTGGCGGCGCTGGTGCTGGTGCAGATGCTGGGCCTCAACGCCCTGGCCTGGCAGCAGCGCAGCGCGCTGGAGGCCCAGCGCAACGCCCAGCTGGCGCTGCTGCGCACCGCCCATCCGCAGGTGCGCGCGGTGCTGGACGCACCGCTGCAGATGCAGCGCGAGACCGCCGCGCTGCGCAGCGCGGCCGGCGTGCCCGGCGACGAGGATTTCGAAACCCTGCTGAAGGCTGCCGCCGCCGCCTGGCCCGACGGCCAGCCGCCGGCGGCGCAGATGCGCTTCGAGACCGGCCGGTTGAGCCTGCCCGCCACCGGCTGGGCGCCGCAACAGACCGCAGCGCTGCGCCAGCGCCTGGCCGCGCTTGGCTGGGCCCTGGACCAGAGCGACGGCCGGCTGGTGATCAGCAAGGCCGGCCCGGGGCCGGCCGCCGGTCCTGCCACCACGGCGCTGCAGACCGCCGGCGCCACGCCATGACCAGTTCTGCGCTGAGCAACGCCAAGCTCCAGGCCGGTGCCCGCTGGGCCGCGCTGGCCGCGCGCGAGCGCCGTCTGGTGCTGGCCGGCGCTGCAGTGCTGGGCGCCGGGCTGCTGTGGGCCGTGGGCCTGGCGCCGGCGCTGCGCACCCTGGCCAGCGCGCCGGCACAGCTGGCCGCCGCCGAGGCCCAGGCACAGCAGATGCAGGCCCTGGCCGGCGAGGCCACCGCGCTGCGCGCCGTCGCGCCGGTGCCGATGGCCCAGGCCCAGGCGGCGCTGACCATTGCCACCGGCCGGCTCGGCGAGGCGGCCAAGCTCAGCCTGCAGGGCGAGCGGGCGATCGTGGCGCTGAAGGGCATCAGCGGCGAGCAGCTGGCCGCCTGGCTGGGCGAGGCACGCGCCGGTGCGCGTGCCCGGGTGGTCGAGGCCAGCCTCAGCCAGACCATGCCCGGCCTGTACGACGGCAGCCTGACGCTGGCGCTGGGGTCGGCCCGGTGAACGGCACTGCCCGGCCGCCCGAAGGAAGCGCCCGCCTCCCGCGTGGCGGGGCCGCGCGCAGCGCAAGGGTGCCGGCGTGAACCGTCTGCCGCGCGGCGGCCCGGCCGACACCGGCCGCTGGCAGCGCAGCCTGCATGCCGGCCGGCGCTGGGCCGCCTGGGGTGCGGCGCTGGGCCTGGGCCTGGGCCTGCTGACCCAGGCGCCGGCGCAATGGCTGGCAGATGGCCTGCAAGGCGCCAGCGGCGGCCGGCTGCTGCTGGCCGAGGCGCGCGGCAGCCTGTGGAACGGCAGCGCGGTGCTGGTGCTGACCGGCGGCAGCGGCAGCCGCGACGCCGCTGCCCTGCCCGGCCGGCTGCAGTGGCAGTTGCGGCCCGGCTGGAGCGGTCTGCGGCTGCGCGCCGAGCAGGCCTGCTGCCTGCCCGACGGCCTGCAGCTCACGCTGCACCCGGGCTGGGGTGGCTATGCGCTGGTGCTGGACGACCCCGCCCGGCCGGCAGGCGCGGCGGTACGGCCCGGCCCCGCGCGCACCCTGGGCCAGTGGCCGGCCAGCTGGCTGGCCGGCCTGGGCACACCCTGGAACACGCTGCAGCTGGGTGGCCAGCTGCAGCTGGCCAGCAGCGGGCTGCGGCTGGAATCAGTGGCCGGCCAGATGCGCCTGGCCGGCGACCTGCAACTGCAGCTGCGCGGCGCCTCGTCACGGCTGTCGGCCCTGCCTGCGCTGGGCAGCTACCAGCTGCTGCTGCAGGGCAGCGGGCAGCCGGGCGAGGCCGCCAGCCTGCGCCTGTCCAGCCAGGAAGGCCCGCTGCGCCTGAGCGGCGAAGGCCAGTGGACCGGCGCGCGGCTGCAGTTCCGCGGCACCGCCCAGGCGACCGACGGCCAGGACGACGCGCTGGCCAACCTGCTCAACATCATCGGCCGGCGCCAGGGCGCGCTGTCCGTCATTTCGATCGGATGACCCCATGACCGCGCGATCGCCTCGCTCCGCCCCGCCCCGACTGCCGCTGCTGCCGCTGCTGCTGGCCCTGCTGATGCTGCCCGGCGGCATGCCGTTGGCGCAAGAAGCATCCAAGCCCGGCGCGGCACGCCGCAGCGGCGGGCTGACCGGTGGCACGCCGGTGACGGTGAACTTCATCAACGCCGACCTGGAGGCAGTGACCCGCGCGATGGCGGCCATGCTCGACCGGCAGATCCTGGTCGACCCGCGGGTGAAGGGTGTGATCACCCTCTACAGCGAGCAGCCGATCCCCGTGCGCGAGGCCTGGCTGCAATACCTGGCGGCGCTGCGCGGCCTGGGCTTCACCGTGGTGGAGACCGCCGGCCTGCTGAAGGTGCTGCCCGAGCCCGACGCCAAGCTGCAGGCCGGCACAGTGAGCGTGGGCGAAGTGCGTGCGCGTGGCGACCAGGTCCTCACCCAGATCTTCCGGCTCAGCCATGAGAACCCGAACAACCTGGTGGCGGTGCTGCGCCCGCTGATCAGCCCCAACAACACCATCAACGCCAACCCGGGCAACAGCACCCTGGTGATCACCGACTATGCCGACAACCTGACGCGCATCGGCAAGATCATCGCCGCGCTCGACCAGCCTGCCGCCACCGACGTGGAGGTGGTGCCGCTGAAGCACGCCATCGCCAGCGACCTGGCCACCCTGGTGCTGAAGCTGGGCGAAGGCGGTGGCCCTGCGGGCGTGCCCGGGCTGCCGGTGGCCGGTGCCGGCGTGTCGGTGCTGGCCGACGCGCGCAGCAACAGCCTGATCATCCGCGCCGCCAACCCGACGCGCCTGGCCAGCGTGCGCACGCTGATCGACCGGCTCGACCGGCCCGGCCTGGGCGGCCCGGCCGGCCAGATCAACGTGGTCTACCTGAAGAATGCCGACGCCACCAAGCTGGCGGCAGTGCTGCGCGCGGCCTTCGGCGGCGGGGGCGGCAGCAGCGGCGGCGGCAGCTTCAGCAGCCCGTCGTCGGCCACCGGCATCGGCCTGGCCGGCGGCGCCGGCGGCGGCAGTGCGGTGGCCACCACGCCGGTGTCGCAGTCGGCGCAGCCGTCCACCGGCGGCTTCATCCAGGCCGACCCGGCCACGAATTCACTGGTGATCAGCGCCGCCGAGCCGCTGTACCGCCAGATCCGCAGCGTGATCGACCAGCTCGACGGCCGGCGTGCGCAGGTGTTCGTCGAGTCGATGATCGTGGAGATGGACGCCAACAAGGCGGCCGAGCTGGGATTCCAGTGGCAGGGCCTGCTGGGCAACAACGGCAACCGCTTCGGTCTGGCTGCGGGCACCAACTTCGGCGGCGCCGCCAACAACATCCTGAACCTGTCGGTTGCCGGTGCCTCGGGCACCACCACCGCACTGCCGGGCACCGGCCTGAACCTGGGCCTGCTGCAGCGGGTGAACGGCACCTACACGCTGGGCGCGCTGGCGCGCTTCCTGGAGAACGTGAGCGGCACCAACATCCTGTCCACGCCCAACCTGGTGGCACTCGACAACGAAGAGGCCAAGATCGTCGTCGGCCAGAACGTGCCCTTCGTCACCGGCAGCTTCACCAACACCGGCACCAGCGGCTCCACCGTCAACCCGTTCCAGACGGTGGAACGCAAGGACGTGGGCCTGACGCTGAAGATCAAGCCGCAGATCGGCGAGGGCGGCGTGATCCGCATGACGGTGTTCCAGGAGAACAGCAGCGTGGTCGGCACCACGCTGACCAACACCAACGGCCCCACCACCAACAAGAACTCGGTGGAGACCACCATCGTGGCCGACGACGGCCAGATCATGGTGCTGGGCGGCCAGATGAAGGAGGAATACACCGACGGCGAGAACAAGGTGCCGCTGCTGGGCGACCTGCCGATGGTGGGCAACCTGTTCAAGAACAGCAGCCGCGAGCGCAAGAAGAGCGTGATGCTGGTGTTCCTGCGCCCGGTGGTGATCCGCGATGCGCAGGCCGCCAGCAACTTGTCGCTGGACCGCTACGAGGCCATCCGCGCCCAGCAGCGCAACGAGCAGCCGATGCAGAAGATGCTGATGCCGATCAACGAATCTCCGGTGCTGCCGGCGGTGCCACCCATGGGCCTGCCGCTGCCGGTGACACCCGGGCTGATGACCGCACCGGCGCTGGCACCCGCGCCGAAGAACTGAGCCACGCCATGGCCGCCCGCCACCCCCTGCCCTACGGCTTCGCCAAGGCCCACACCCTGCTGCTGGAAGACTTCGGCCACGAGCGGGTGCTGTGGGTGGGCGATGTCAGCAGCCCGGCGCAGACCAGCGCGCTGAGCGAGGTGCTGCGCCTGCATGCCGTCACCCGCATCGAGCGCGAGCAGCCTGCAGTGCTGGCCCAGCGCCTGGCCGTGGCCTATGCCGGCGGCGAGAGCAGCGCCGCCGCAGTGGTGGGCGAAGTGGAGAGCGCGGTGGATCTCTCGCGCCTGCTGCAGGACCTGCCGGCGGTGGAAGACCTGCTGGAAGCAGCGAACGACGCGCCGATCATCCGCATGCTGAATGCGCTGCTGACGCAGGCCGCGAAAGACGGCGCCAGCGACATCCACATCGAGCCGTATGAGCGCAGCAGCAGCGTGCGCTTCCGCGTCGACGGCACGCTGCGCGAGGTGGTGCAGCCCAACCGCGCGCTGCATGCGGCGCTGATCAGCCGGCTGAAGATCATGGCCGAGCTGGACATCGCCGAGAAGCGCCTGCCGCAGGATGGCCGCATCTCCTTGCGCATCGGCGGGCGCGCCATCGACGTGCGGGTGAGCACCCTGCCCAGCGCGCATGGTGAGCGGGCGGTGCTGCGCCTGCTGGACAAGAGCGAGAGCAAGTTCACGCTGGAGGCGCTGGGCATGGATGGCAAGGTGCTGACGGCCTTCGACCGCCTGGTGCACCAGCCGCACGGCATCGTGCTGGTGACCGGGCCCACCGGCAGCGGCAAGACCACCACGCTGTACGCATCACTCGGCCGCATCGACACCGCCGGCACCAACGTCCTGACGGTGGAAGACCCGGTCGAATACGAACTGCCCGGCATCGGCCAGACCCAGGTCAACGCCAAGATCGACCTCACATTCGGCAAGGCACTGCGCGCCATCCTGCGGCAGGACCCGGACGTGATCATGATCGGCGAGATCCGCGATTTCGAGACCGCGCAGATCGCCATCCAGGCCAGCCTCACCGGCCACCTGGTGCTCGCCACGCTGCACACCAACGACGCACCCAGCGCCATCACCCGGCTCATCGACATGGGCGTGGAGCCCTACCTGCTCTCCAGCAGCCTGCTGGGCGCGCAGGCCCAGCGCCTGGTGCGCAAGCTGTGCCGGCACTGCAAGCGGCAAGACGGCGAAGGCCGCTGGCACCCGGTGGGCTGCGGTGAATGCAGCAACACCGGCTACAAGGGCCGCACCGGGGTCTACGAACTGATGGTGGTCGACGACGAGCTGCGTGCGCTGATCCACAACCGCGCGGCCGAGAGCGAACTGTTCACCGCCGCCCGCGCCCAGGGCTTCGTGCCGATGCGCGAGGACGGCCAGCGCCTGGTGGCCGAGGGCGTCACCTCATTGGAAGAGGTATTGCGGGTGACGCGGGACTGAGAGCCTGAGAGCGCCCCCAGACCTGCCGCTGCGCGTCAGGCCCCCCGAGGGGGATGAGGAAACTTGGGAGCGGCCCGGCGTTTCCTCATGAGTCTTTCGTTCACGCCCGCTCATCACGCCAAAGTGCCCCCGCTCGT